>NZ_JAUBPW010000060.1:0-44846 GCF_036700965.1 Microcoleus sp. Pol8_D6
TCTAGGGAGTAGGGTTTCATTGTTCTCTTTCTTACCACCTCTAATATTGTACCTAATCGTTAAGCAAAGTGCTGTATATTTATTGGTTGAATTGAATATTTCTGAAATCAATTATGGCAAATACTTTTAACTTGACTCCTAATCCTGATAATTTTACAGTCGTTCCTGGTTTGATGATTCAGTTCCCTGGAGGTGTTCTTGCCTTAGATGGCAATGATACAATCAGAGGCTCGTTTGAGAGTGAAATCATCAACGGAAATGCTGGTAAAGATATTTTATTCGGTAGTGATGGCAATGACAACTTGCAAGGCGGTAGAGACGAAGATGATTTATACGGCGAAGTTGGTCGAGATTCTCTCATTGGCGGTCTTGGTGATGATTATATCGCAGGTGGTGACGGAGACGACATTTTGAATGGCGGTCGAGGTGATGATTTCTTAGATGGAGGTGCAGGTAACGATACTCTGAGCGGCGACCTGGGTTACACTCTCTATAAAGGGGGAACTGGTAGTGATGTGTTCGTCCTAAGAACAGATATTGTTTTAGGAGATCCACAGCGCAACCCTAACAGTAGTTTACAGGCGTGGGATACCATTCTAGACTTTGAAAAGTCTCTTGATAAAATTGGTCTGACTAACGGTCTAACTGAGGCAAACATCAGACTCACCACTTATTCAATCCCATTGCGAAATATTGGCTTTGTTTCGGGGAGATTTCCTCAAGAAGGCAAAATTTCAGTAGCCGACTATGATCCAGATAGCAATGGTAGTTATGACGCTACTACTATTCAAATTGCTTCAAGCGGTCAAATTCTAGGTAGAGTTATGAATGTGACACCATCGGACTTGCGGGGTCGTTTTATTACACTGTCATAGATCGGGTATTTCTTAGGATTAGTCTCGAAGGGTAAGGTGCGCTAGGCGCACCCTACTATTTTAGCTATTTACACGCTAACAGGAGACTGTTTGCGGCTGAATGTTGCTAAGATGCGATCGCACATTTGCGACGGAGTTAATCCTAAACTTGCAAATGATTGCTCTGGCGTTGCATGATCTACCAATGTATCCGGTACGCCCAGACGCATCAGTGGCACGAGAACATTATTGTCGAGCAAAGATTCAGCAACTGCTGAACCGAAGCCTCCCATCAAACATCCTTCTTCCATTGTGACAACTTTGCCGATTCGTTGTGCTAAAGGCAAGATTAATTCGGTGTCCAAAGGCTTGACAAAACGCGCATTGATCACAGTTGCTTCAATACCGTGTTCACTCAGCATCTCGGCAGTTTGCATTGCCGGATAAACCATTGAACCGTAACCCAGTATCAGCACATCGTCGCCGTTGCGGAGAATTTCGGCTTTGCCGATCGGCAATTCTTCCCAACCTTCCTCCATCAAAGGCACGCCGTAACCGTTGCCGCGCGGGTAACGCATCGTGATCGGACCGCTGGTGTGGTTGATTCCCGTGACTATCATCCGCTGCAATTCTGCCTCATCTTTTGGTGCCATAACTACCATATTTGGCAGGCAGCGCAAGAAGGCAATGTCGTACATTCCTTGGTGAGTGGGGCCGTCAGCACCGACAATGCCGGCGCGATCCAAACAGAAGAAAACTGGCAAATTTTGGATGCAAACATCGTGAATTATTTGGTCATAGCCTCGCTGCACAAATGTCGAGTAAATTGCCACAACCGGGCGCATTCCTTCGCAGGCTAAACCAGCGGATAAAGTCACGGCGTGCTGTTCGGCAATCCCGACATCAATGTACTGTTTAGGCAGTTTTTCATGAAGTTTATCCAGACCTGTTCCGGTTGCCATTGCAGCGGTAATGCCGACAATTTTGGGATTATCTTCTGCTAGCTTGACTAGGGCGTGGGCAAATACTTTCGAGTAAGCTGGAGGCTTGGGTTTGGTGGAAGGAATGCCTTTGCCTGTGGCTAAGTTAAAGGGATTTTGGGCGTGATATCCTACTTGGTCTTTTTCGGCGATCGCATATCCTTTGCCTTTCACCGTCACCACATGAACCAACACCGGCCCTTGGATGGTATGAGCTTGTTTGAAAGTGGCAATTAACTCTTCCAAATTGTGTCCATCTACCGGGCCCATGTAAGTAAAGCCCAATTCTTCAATTACTGCTCCAACTTTCGAGACAGCCAAGCGTTTCATCCCTTCTTTGAGGCGTTCCATTTCTGGAGTAAAAGTTTCGCCGACAAAGGGAATGTGTTTGAATTGTTCCTCTAAGTTATCTTTGAGAAACTGCACCGGTGGCGACAATCGCATCTTGTTCAAATACCGCGTAATTGCGCCGACGTTGGGCGAGATTGACATCTCGTTGTCGTTGAGCACAACTAACAAATTGGTTTTCGGCATATGGCCCGCGTGGTTGATGGCTTCGAGTGCCATGCCACCAGTCAATGCGCCGTCGCCGATGACTGCTACAGTTTTAAAGTTTTCCCCCTTGAGGTCGCGCGCCATTGCCATGCCTAACGCTGCGGAAATGCTTGTGGAAGCGTGACCTGCACCGAAGTGGTCAAATTTGCTCTCGCAGCGCTTGAGATAGCCTGCAACGCCGTCTTTTTGGCGTAGGGTGTGGAATTGGTTGTAGCGGCCGGTGATTAATTTGTGAGGATAAGCTTGGTGGCCGACATCCCAGGTAACTTTGTCGCGATCTAGGTCGAGTGTTTGGTAGAGTGCTAAGGTCAGTTCGACTACACCCAATCCTGGGCCGAGGTGGCCGCCGCTAGCGGCTACAGTTTCTAAATGCTTTTCTCGAATTTGTCGGGCAATTTGTTCGAGTTGATGAATCGAGAGGCCGTGTAATTGGTTTGGGTGAGTCAGTTCGCTGAGATGCATATTTTAAAATCTTGCTCCTGTGAATCAGGACGAATCCTTAACAGATATAGGTTGTGCCTGCGAGGTTGGCTACGCGCAAACGTTAGAATAGTTTAACGGTTATTTGAGAAAAACTGTTAGGCGTAAGATTTTTGTTATTTTTGACCTGGTAATTATAGTTAATAAATTGTGCGCCGTCAATATCAAAAAAGCTTATGTTGTTAGTTGCTAATCGCTAATTGTTAGCTGCCTGCAGATTATTAAGTATTTTTAACTACTTTTTGTAGTGATGGCTGACTTTTTAGCCATCTTGTTTCTGCAAGCGGACTATGATACAAAATCATTAACTGTGATGGAGCATCTCATATTTGTAAAAACACTTTTTCTGGCTCCTTCCTTCTGCCTCAAAAATTTAATTTCTAGCTTTGCTGCAAAAGTGAGATGCTCCTCTGTGAAGTGTGATTTATATACAGGGTATTCCAGGTTTATGAAGGACACCCCAGAAACCAGGTTTCTTTACAGTTCTCGCATCCTTACTAATTCTGTTCAAAAAACCCGGTTTCTCGCGATCTACATCTACATGGAATATGCTGTAAATCAACAACCTCTACCAGAAATCATTCCATTTACACTGGAAAAGTTTTCCCGAATTTGGATAGTAGAGAGCTGCGACGCTCGAAGCATTGTTTTGTAAGCTCAAAGTGGATTCCGGCGACGGCGAGAGGCTCTCGCTTACTCCGCTGATGGCAAAGGAGTTTCCGCTTCTTCCGGCGGAATTTCCGCAGGAGTAGATTCGGGCGACGGCGAGGGACTCTCGGCCCCGGGCAGCGGAATTTCCGCAGGAGTAGATTCGGGCGACGGCGAGGGACTCTCGGCCCCGGGCGACGGAATTTCCGCAGGAGTAGATTCGGGCGACGGCGAGGGACTCTCAGCCCCGGGCGACGGAATTTCCGCAGGACTTGGGGCGGGAGTTTCCGGCGGTGGCGGAAGTGGTGCGGGATCTGGCTGCGGGCTTTGGAGGCTTTGCACCCACAAACCTAAACCGCCGCCGGCTAATATCAGCCCCAACACCCCCAGTAGGGGCAACTGCAGCTTGGAGCGCCGTTTTTGAACTGGTTCCGGGGCGGGGGAAGTTTCGGGGTACAACAACTGTTTGGACGATTCTGAAAGCTGAGATTCTGGAATCCTCCCGGACTTCTGGAGGGACCGCGGCAGGGACGGCGGCAGCGACACCGAGGCGGACGCTGGCGCTGACGCCGGCGCTGACGCAACCGCCGGATCAAACAGTACCAATCTCTCCGGCGACATCCGACAGTGAGTGGCCACCACGGAGGTGTTGTCATAACCGTTTTTCTCGTTGGCGAGACGAATCCAAGACTGAACTGCCGCTTCCAAAGACATTTTGCCCTCAAGCACCTCTGGGCCATAATTCTCCCAAGATTTCTCTACCCAGTCGTTGTCGCTCAAACCGTCGGAACACAGCAGCAGTAAGCCTTCCTCTTCGACAATAAATCGCTGAATCGTCGGGCGCAGGAAATCGGCATCCCGCGTGCCCAAAGCTTGAGTCAGGGCTCCCGCATCGGATCGCAGTTGAGTCTCCCAGTACAAACAATGTCCTAGCTGGACTTCCCTTGAGGCTACGTCGTCGTCCACAGTCAGCCGGTGACAGTAATTTTTGCCAATCCAATAAGCGCGGCTGTCTCCAACATTGACTAAATAAAGTTCGTGGCTGTTATTCGAGGGCAAATCCTCGGAAATTTTCACTTTTTGAGGCAACTGGAGGGCCATCACCAAAGTCGTCCCCATCCGTTGCCGCAACTCTTTTCCCTGCTCATTATTTTGAGCGGAAATCACATTATTCACAACTCTGACTATTTCTTCAAGTTGCTTGATGACCATTGTTGGCGTCATCAATTCTTCTTGTTGAGCAATTTCTGCGAGCAAATTTTGGATTAAAGCTTTCAGGGACTGCACGGCTAATTGACTGGCAACTTCTCCTCCTTCGTGGCCTCCAACCCCGTCGCAAACCATTGTCAAGTAAGGAATTAGTTTCTCGCCCCCTGAAGTTTTGCTAAATTGAAAATCAGCAGCAACCGGATAGCAACTGTCTTCATTTTGGGAGCGCTGTGGCCCGGTATCAGTCATGCCGACTACTTCTAAGTGCAGAGGCAATTGAGCGGCTTGTTCTAATAATAAATCGTTTAGTTCCAGGGCGATCGCCTCGAAATTCATGCTGCTGCGGCGCATAAACTGACAAATCTCTCCGAGTTTCGACTGCACCTCGGGTTGCGCTGATTCCACCAAACCTGACCACACATCTCCCAAATCCCGCAGCGTCGGTACAAAATTGCCCCGGTGCAGTTCCAGCAGGCGTACCCGCCAACCTTCCACCCGCAAATTTTCCGGTACCAGCAAACTCGAAGCGACTCCCTGTTCCGACAGCGGCGCCCACAGTTGGAGCATTTGCCACAGCCAGTAAACTTGGCGCGCGGCGGTTGTCCCAGACCAAGATTCTAAAATAGAAGGATACAGGCGACCGAAATTATTGATGGGCACATTTTGCAACAACAGCACTTCTGTGGCTTCCGGTGCTTCCCCAAGCGAACAAAAACCGTATACTTCCGGCGTATGCAGCCGTTGGGGATACAAATGCAGGTAAGGCATAATCGTATCCGGCAGTTGTTCCGGGACGCTCGGAGGCAAAGCTGGACGGCTGTCGAGCCAGATTTGGGGTGCAATGACAAAGTATCGATCGGCTATTACCTTACCCGCCGGCACTTCCTCGGCTGCTTCTCCCACCACCCACACATAGCGATAAATTAAATCCGTTTCGCACGCTGCACAGTGCTGGCGGCCAAAGGTATTGCGGGGATCTGGACAGCTAAGATTCGGGCAATAAATGGGTTCGGAGAAACTGCTGATCATATCGAAATAGTTTGTGTAAAAACATTCTGAAGATATATGCTTCGCAAGCCCAAATTCATGAGCTTGAGAATAAACTGATTTTAGCCCCTATCAATTTCTTAACTGCCTTTGGGCCCCTAGAAATTGTAGTTTCTGCCAGTCTGCACCAGCTTAAATTGTAATTTAAGTTACTAAACTCAGACTTCGAGTACGATGGAAGCCTCAACGTGGTACCGCTGCGCGAAAAATCGCTTTGAGGGCCAGCAAGTCGCAAACCCTTGCAGAGTCAGTTGTTGGCATTTCTTAAATCTTAAATTTCCAATCTAAGATCTAAATAGTATCACCTATTCTTTTTATGATCTTGACTCCGACGCTCCTTTGGCTGATAGCTGGGTCTTTGCTCTGTTTGGCAGAGCTATTTCTCCCGACTGCTTTTGTCGCTTTTATGATGGGACTGAGCGCCTTCGCGGTAGCTGGATGTTCTCTAGTTCTACCTTACGTTAATTTACAAATATTCCTGTGGATGGTATTTTCGACAGTTTTGGTGCTGCTGTCTCGGCGGTTGACACCAAAAGGCACCGCAAGGGCGATCGCAGATTCTCAGGAAGCAAAAACTTTAACAGAAATTCCCCCCGGAGAAGCCGGCCGAGTCATTTATGAGGGGAATTCTTGGCAAGCTCGCTGCGAAGACACGAAGGCCACTATCCCCCCCAACCAAAACGTAATTGTCGTGGGACGAAAAGGCACTACTCTGATAGTTTTGCCAGAAAATCTCTTGCATTCTTAAGCAAAATGCGTAATTAATCACAGACAATTAGTAGTTAGTCATCAGTCTTTAGTCAACATTTAACACTCAACAGTCAACACTCAACATTTATAGGAGGCGACCGTGGAACAATTTTTTTTACTTGTATTTTTAGCACTCGGCGGCTCAGCCCTCGCAGGTTCCGTCAAGATTATCAATCAGGGAAATGAAGCGCTGGTGGAAACTTTAGGTAAATACAGTGGCAGGAGACTGGAACCAGGTTTAAATTTTGTCAAGCCGTTTCTCGATCGCGTCGTGTACGAGCAAACAATTCGGGAAAAAGTCTTAGATATTCCTCCGCAAGCTTGTATTACCCGCGACAACGTTTCCATCACCGTTGATGCTGTGGTTTACTGGCGCATTGTAGACTTGGAAAAAGCTTGTTACAAAGTAGAAAATCTCCAGTCAGCAATGGTAAATATGGTGCTGACTCAAATTCGCGCCGAAATGGGTCAACTGGATCTCGAACAAACCTTTACTGCTCGTTCTCAAATTAATGAAATCTTGCTCAGAGATTTAGATATTGTTACTGATCCTTGGGGAGTGAAAGTAACGCGGGTAGAATTGCGCGATATTATCCCTTCTAAAACTGTACAGGAATCGATGGAATTGCAGATGGCAGCCGATCGACGCAAGCGGGCAGCAATTCTGACATCCGAGGGCGAACGCGAGTCAGCAGTTAACAGCGCCAAAGGTAAAGCAGAAGCGCAAGTTTTGGATGCAGAAGCGCGCCAAAAAGCGACTATTTTGGAGGCGGAAGCTCAACAAAAGGCGATCGTCCTGAAAGCTCAAGCAGAACGCCAAAGTCAGGTTTTGAAAGCTCAAGCTACTTCTGAGGCCTTGCAAATAATCGCCAAAACTCTGCAAAATGACCCCACTGCTCGCGAAGCTTTACAATTTTTGTTAGCTCAAAACTATCTCGATATGGGCTTGAAAATTGGCACCAGCGACAGCAGCAAGGTGATGTTTATGGATCCGCGCAGCATTCCCGCCACGCTCGAAGGAATGCGATCGATCGTTGGGGAAGGTAATAATAATGAGGTGAAAAAGTAGGGGAGCATCTCATATTTGTAAAAACACTTCTTCTGGCTCCTTCTGCCTCGCAGCAAGAGAGCCTCATGCCTCAAAACTCCAATTTTGGGCTTGGCTGCTTTCATTGAGATGCTCCCAAAAGTAGGGGAGCATCTCACATTTGTAAAAACACTTCTTCTGGCTCCTTCCTTCTGATATCGTTTCCGGTTGCATCGGAATCATAAAATCGAGTCAACAGTTAACACTCAACTATTCAGTTTTTCGACCCCTCCTTCTACAGTCAACAGTCAACAATCACGGACGGTGTAACCGGAATTGATATGACTCTTTCCTCCTGCCTCGCAGCAAGAGAGCCTCATGCCTCAAAACTCCAATTTTGGGCTTGGCTGCTTTCATTGAGATGCTCCCCTTGGTATTTGGTATCTATTTAAACATCGATATTCAGGCAACTTCTCTTGGTCGTTAACCTAATAACTCGACACAGTTAAAACGATCGCCTCCCTATCTCCCAACACCAAACCATACTCTAAACCCTCAACAACCGCCTGATAAGAAGCATCCAAAATATTACCAGAAACCCCAACAGTCGTCCAGCGATCTTGACCGTTGCTAAACTCAGCCAACACGCGAGTTTTAGCAGAAGTTCCCGCACATCCGTCCAGAATTCGCACCTTATAATCTGTTAAGTTAAAATCAGTAATTGCCGGATAAAAATTCCGCAAAGCCTTCCGCAAAGCCGCATCAAGTGCCGAAACAGGCCCGTTTCCTTCCGCGCATTCCAGAATATCTTGACCGTTAACAGTCACTTTCACGGTTGCTAAAGAATTAACTGTTTCCTCCCTACCTTTATCGCAGTGAACTTGAAAACCTTTGATTTCAAATAAATGCTTGCGCTTTCCCAAGGCCTCCCGCATTAACAATTCAAAAGAAGCCTCAGCACCCTCAAATTGATATCCCTGACTTTCCAAATCTTTCAATTTTTCCAAAATTTGGCGGCAAGCAGGATTTTTGCGATCGAGATCCATGCCAAAAGTGCGCGCTTTCGCCAAAACATTGCTCAAACCCGCTTGATCCGAAATCACAATTCGCCGCCTGTTGCCAATTTTTTCCGGTTCCAAATGTTCGTAAGTTAACGGATTTTTTTCCACAGCCGAGACGTGAATTCCGCCTTTGTGAGCAAAAGCCGAAAGACCCACAAAAGGAGCATGATCATCGGGAGCAAGATTGACAATTTCGCTAATCGATCGACTTACTTGAGTTAATCTAACTAATTGCTCGTCTTCAATGCAATTCTGACCCAACTTTAGCTGAAAATTTGGAATCAAAGAACATAAATCCGCATTGCCGCAGCGTTCGCCGTAACCGTTAATAGTTCCCTGTACCATCCTCACTCCTTCCCGCACAGCAGCCAAAGCATTAGCAACCGCAACTCCTGAGTCGTTGTGAGTGTGAATTCCTAATTGTAAAGATTTTTCGCGATTGGTTCCTAAAGCTTCTAAAACCTCACGAACAACCTGACTGACTTCGTGAGGTAAAGTACCCCCGTTAGTATCGCAAAGTACCAGCCATTCTGCACCAGCATCGGCGGCAGCTTCTAAAGTTTTAATAGCATAATCTGGATTTTGTTTGTAGCCGTCAAACCAGTGTTCTGCATCGTAAATAACGCGCCTTCCCTGACTCCGCAAATATTCAATTGTATCTCGAATCATCGCCAGATTTTCTTCTAGCGTCGTCTTCAAACTTTCAATAACGTGCAAATCCCACGACTTGCCAAACAACGTCACCCAGCGAGTACCGGCGGACAAAATAGCCTGCAACATTTCATCATTAGCTGCCGTAGTTCCCGGCCGCCTAGTCGAACAAAAAGCTACAACTTCGGCTTGAGTTAGGGGCTGTTCTTTGAGACGCCAAAAAAATTGTACGTCTTTAGGATTTGCCCCCGGCCAGCCGCCTTCAATAAAGGGAATTCCTAAACTGTCTAACTGTCGAGCAATTCGCAGTTTGTCTTCGAGAGATAAGGAGAGTCCCTCGCACTGAGCACCGTCTCGCAGCGTGGTATCGTAGATCCAGAGCCGATTTGTCATGGGAAATTGCGATCGAGAAATTGGTAATATATCACTTACCATATTAGATGAATTTATTTGAATTTAATGCGATAATATATAGGAAAATTAACATAAATCTAATTGGGGTAAATTGCTGTGGTCAAGGTACAAGCGCAAGGAAAAACATTTGAGTGCGATCGCGGAGCCAATCTCCGTGAAGTTTTGCTCAAAAACGGCATCGATCTCTACAACGGCAACGCCAAAGTCATCAACTGCCACGGCCTCGGCACTTGCGGCACCTGCGCCGTCACGGTCGAGGGCGAAGTTTCCGAGCCCCAGTGGCGCGAAAAAGCCCGACTTTCGGTTCCTCCCCATTCTTCCACCTCCAACCGCCGTTTGTCCTGCCAAACCAAGGTTTTAGGCGATATTAAGGTGACAAAATATGACGGTTTCTGGGGTCAAGGTTCTGAAACTGTCTGGAAACCCCAAGCATAGATTTTTTGTTAAGGAAGGCAGATAGGACGATCGCCTTGCCAGATAATCTGTAAGAATTGTGCAAGAATTCTAACTGTAAGGTGCCGCGTGTGCACCTTACCATAAAGAAATCCGAGAGGTTAAAAAACCCAGAAAGTCCATATAAAAGTTAATGAATTCATCTAAAGATATTCTGATTATTGGCGGCGGAATAATTGGCCTTTCGCTAGCAGTAGAACTCAAATTGCGAGGGGCATCTGTCGCAGTTCTCACCGCCGATTCTAAACAACCGACGGCCCGGGCTGCTGCGGGAATGCTTGCCCCGCAAGCCGAACGAATTCCCCCCAGTCCGATGCTAGATTTGTGCTTGCAAAGCCGCGCACTGTATCCTGCCTGGGTGGAACGGCTAGAAGATATTACCGGATTGAAAACGGGATATTGGCGATCGGGAATTCTCGCACCAGTTTGTCAAAATGAGCCTCAAGAAAAGCCGCTTTTGTCAAACCTTAACTCTCAATGGTTGGACAGAGATACTGTTCGCCAGCACCAGTTTGGATTAGGTCAAGAAGTAATTGGCGGTTGGTGGTATCCTGACGACGCTCAAGTAGACAACCGCGCTTTATTTCGGACGCTTCAGACCGCAACTAAAGAATTGCAGATTGAGATTATTCAAGGCAGTGCAGAGGAAATCATTCGGCAGAAAAACCGAGTTTTTGGAGTAGAAACAACGGCAGGAAAATTACAAGCTGACCGTTATGTTTTGGCTGCGGGCCCTTGGTCTGAGAAATTACTGGATATTCCTGTTTTTCCAAGAAAGGGACAAATGCTGTCAGTATGTGTACCAGAAGATAGGGGAGTTATCCAGCCCCTGCAAACCGTTCTATTCGGGACTGGCATTTATATTGTGCCACGTCAAGATGGCAGAATTATTATTGGTGCAACTAGCGAAAATGTCGATTTCACGCCCGGAAATACGCCTGCAGGAATCCAAAGTTTGCTAGCAGGAGCGATTAAGTTATATCCCGAATTACAAAATTATCCGATTCTGGAGTTTTGGTGGGGATTTCGGCCGACTACGACCGATGAATTGCCGATTTTGGGTGCTAGCGCTTGGGAGAATTTAACATGGGCTACGGGGCATTACCGTAATGGCATTTTGTTGGCTCCGGTGACGGCTAAATTGTTGGCTGATTTGATTGGGAATCAGAAATTAGATCCGTTATTGGCTGCTTTTCATTATTCGAGATTTCCTGAATCTTGGAAGTTTAAAAATGGTAAATAGTGAGATTTTTTGCTTTTTTTAAGACGAGGCAGAGCCGGGGAACGAGAAACAAAAGTCAACCAAAAGAATATTTTTTTCTATAATCTAATCAGCACAATAGGGTTTTGTAAGTTATGACTTTCAGTGATGTGGTCGAGACGATCAAAAATCTTTCTACTGACGAAAAGCAAGAGCTTCAACTGTTGTTGAAGCAATATCTCCGGGAAGAACGTCGCGAAGAGATGTATCAAAACTTTAAGTCAGCGCAGATTGAAGAACAAAAAGGTGAACTGAAATTTTTCGCTAACATGAATGAACTCAGAGTAATGATAGAGGAATAATCCTGGAAGTCAGTTTCAGTTCTTCATTCAAGCGTGCTTTCAAAAAGCGGATCAAAGGCGATGCTGATTTGGAGGCTAGGTTTTGGCAAAAGCTGGAACAGTTCATCAGAGAGCCGTTTGAACCAAGCTTAAAAACTCATAAATTGTCCGGTAGGCTCCAGGAGTTTTGGAGCTTTAGCGTAGATTACGACGAAAGGGTACTTTTCTACTTTACAGAAGACGGAAAAGCTGTCTTTGTAGATTTGGGAAGTCATGATGAAGTATATTAATCGACACAACAGTTGCTACAGTACCTCTGGAAGTAGCGCGCCAAACCATTTTTTGGTAAGTCCTGAATTAGTTCGCATCCTGTTTTTTGGGTTGATTTAATTCCCTGCATTTAGCGGCAGCCAAATCGTAAGCATTTTGGTAATCGCTACCGCCTAACATCAAATCGCCGTAATATTCATAAGGTTGATTGCCATAAATCGGCAGCGGGTCGTCTTCCGGGTAATCTTCTTTTGATTCTTCTAGGATTGCTTTGAGTTTCTTGACGCTGAAGCGCTGGACTGGGAAGTAATGAATGTCTTGAGCGATGAAACCGAGATGGGGAAAGGTTGGGTCAACAATTCGCTCGTCTAGTTCAATCCAGCTATATTCGATGGGTTTATATGGCACTCCCGGCACGGCTAAAAAGCCTTGAACATAAATCGCGCCCTCGGTGGTTAACGCTGCTTTACAGGCGTTGTCAAAGCAGTTTTTACGGTTGCTTTTGATGCGAGCGGCCATTTCAATAGAAAGCGTCTCATCTAATAGTTCTGTCATAACCCATTTCTAGTCGCGTGTGCGATTAGATTGTAGCAAATCAGAGCTATCTCCGAGCACAAAAAACGCAGGCAATTACGATCGCTCCTCAAATTCTCTTCTCAAGGACTTTAGCCAAAATCCTCTGCGGTTGTGGATGTTGTGTCAGGTTTGGTTTCCGGGGCGGGCGGTTTCTAGATCGCCCCTATCGCCCGCCCATAAAAAGTTTTCGCCAATAGCCCAACTTTTGAGCGTGCGATCGAGTTGGGCTAGAACCCGGTACAGTAAAGTGTGGCACAGACGATGCAAGCAAAAATAGTGGCATAAATTACTGAATGGCGTGCAACCAACCAATGATATTCATGCCTTCCGGTGCAGCGATTTGTTCGGCTGTTGACAGGCTTCACAGTTTTTTCTGTAAACAAAGCAGAGTTGTGATAACCTCATAAATGTGCAAAAATCGGTTCCAACAAAAAAACCTTTGGAAGAAACGGGAAAGTCCGGCGTAAATCCGCCCCTGTCCCGCAAATGTGATGAGATTATACAGTCTCTACGGTTCCGCATCACTTGCAATTCCTAACTGAATTATCGCTAACAGATTATCTGTAACGACTGTCAAGAGAGCCATCCGCTATCTCAATTTTGCTTCAAATCATTGCGACATACCATCCCACCCAAGAAATTATTCTGCTAACAAATGACGGTCAAATAGAAATCGATTTTCTGCAACAATTAGAAATTACTCTTGCCGTTTGTTATGAGCAAGTACGTCTATGCTGGGATTAATTTCAGCTTGGCGAAACCATCCAAAGGAGGAGCTAATGAACTAAATATTATCAGCAGTTTTGTAAAGTATGGGCAAAATTTTAACCGCAATTAACCCAATTACCTGCAATAAAACAATGCCAAAAATACCCATCCTATCCTGATGGTAAGCTAAGCACTGATCCACACACCATAGACATACTGAATGAAAAACGCGATCAAAAAGTCGGATTTTGTGCTAGCTCCTTATATGAAGAGCAACAACTTGAAAGCTAGTTGCCAAATACTCAATACAGTGATTCCTTATACATTTTTATGGTTTTTAGCCTTTAAAGCGGCTGCCATTTCTGTATTTCTGCTGCCGCCGATAATGGTGTTGATGACACTTTTTTCAGGACGTTGTTTCTCTTTGATGCACGATTGCGGACACTATTCTCTTTTTAGTTCCAAAAAAGTCAATCGCATTATGGGTTTTCTGCTAGGTATCATCAATGCGATTCCTCAGTATCCCTGGTCGAGGGGACACGCTTATCACCACAAACATAATGGTAATTGGGATATGTACCGAGGCCCTTCGGCGTTGATATCCACCGAGAAATTTGCGGCGCTAAGCCCATTTAGTCAAAAAATCTATCAGTTACTCAGACACCCATTGATGCTGTTTCCAGGTGGTTTTTTCTATCTAATTATTAAGCCACGACTCGCGCTAATCTTGGGAATTACTGGTTTTATCCGACATATTTTTGCTTGTCTCAAGCAAGATTTTGGCATGGGTTTATCTGGAATCATGGCTTCTTATAAATCCAAACATTGGTATACGACGGCTGAATTTTGGGATTTACTGTTCAACAATATTTGTGTTGTTGGTAGCTGGATTTATCTGAGCAACTTACTGGGGTTTGGCTTTTTCTGGAGTGTTTACTCAATTGTCATGACCTGTTCAGCAGCAATATTTATCTGTATTTTCTTTGTACAGCATAATTTTGACGGTTCCTACGCCCACAGAACAGAGGGCTGGGACTATCTGCTGGGCGCAATAGAAGGCAGCAGTTATCTGAAATTACCAACTATTCTTAATTGGTTTTCGGCTGATATTGCTTACCACAATATTCATCATCTCTCTGAGCGAATACCTAACTATAATCTTCGGGCTTGTCACAATGCTAATATTCACCTGCTGGCTGATTCAAAATCACTGACAATTCGCGATATTCCTAACTGCTTCCAATTCATTCTTTGGGATGCTGCTTCAGATAGTCTGCAATCGATTAAATTATTTCACCAACAAGAAGAAATTCCCTTGAGTAATGTAGCTAATTAAAATCGGTGGGCAATAAATTTGCTTGCTTCTTTATCCCCACAATCCTATGATCTCGTTTCCGGTTGCACCGGAATTATATAGAGGAGACCGCGAGTGTCCCGTGTCCCTACACGGATTAATTGTAGGGACACGGGACACTCGCGGTGTCGAAAGCTGTGGGTAATATTAATTCCGATGCTAGCTAGCGGATTTGATATAAATCAAAGTATCTGTCACTTGTCAATGCAGCAATTCCTCTAATTTTTGCTGGTTCCACAAATACTGATAAAGCCCTGTTTGCCCTACCAATTCAAGGTGAGTGCCGCTCTGAACTATTTCTCCTCTCTCCATCACAAAAATGCGATCGGCACTGGCCGCCGCTGACATTTGATGCGAGATAAAAATTACTGTTTTGCGATCGGTTCCCGTTGCCAAGTTTCGCAAAATGTCGGTAGCAGTTTGATTGTCAACGCTGGAAAGAGCGTCATCCAAAATTAACACCGGGGCGTCAACTAACAAAGCGCGAGCAAGTGCCGTCCGCTGGCGCTGTCCGCCGGATAAAGTAATGCCGCGCTCGCCAACAACTGTTTTGTACTGCTGCGGAAAGTTGAGGATTTCGGCGTGAATTTGCGCTTGTTTTGCTGCGGCTTCAATCTCCGGCTGTTCCGCTAAAGGGTTTCCGTAGCGGATGTTATTCTTGATGGTAGTGCCGAACAGAAAACTTTCTTGTGGAACGTAGGCGATCGCCCCGCGCAATTCTGTCAATTTTACCTCGGTAATATCCTGTCCGTCTACAAATAACTGACCCCGATCGATGTCCAGCAGTCTGGGCAGTGCATTAGCTAAAGTTGATTTTCCTGAGCCGATCGCCCCGACAATTGCGACAGTTTCGCCCGGTTTTATGGTAAAATCAACATTTTTAAGCGCGGGTGTGTTAGCACCCGGATAAGTATAATTTAGATGGCGAGCCGCAATTTCGCCTTTGACTGGAGTTGCCAGTTCCACTGCGTCGGCAGCATCCTTAATTTGCGGTTCCACAGTCAGAATTGATTCGATGCGATCGACACTCACTTCTCCCCGCTGGTAAGCAGTAATTGTGAAACCCAACAGCGCCGTCGGAAACACCAAACGCTCGACATAAATCAGCAACGCCACAAAATCGCCAATGCTAATTTGACCATTAGCAATTGCCCCGCCACCAGCAGAAAGCAGCACCAACAAACTGATGCTTGCCAAACCGCCCAGCAGTGGAAAAATAAAGTTTCTAGTTTTTGCTAATTCTAAATTTGCTGATAGCAACTTCGCATTGGAATTGCGAAAAGCTCGGCGTTCGTTCTCTTCTTGAGCGTAGATTTTAATTACGGACATCCCGCTCATATCTTCTTGAATTAAATCGCTCATCGCCGACAATTCCTCTTGCACGGCTAACTGTTGGATGCGAAGTTTGTCGCTAAATAACTGTACCAAAACCAGCATTAAAGGATAAACTGCAATCGCAAACAGTGTCAGCCTTACATTAATCCCCAGCATCACCGGCAAAGTCAAAGCATAGGCAAATGCCGTATTCGCCAAACTCAGCACCGCAAACCCCACCAAGCGCCGAATATTGTCCAAATCGGAAGTAGCGCGGTTAATTAAATCTCCTACCGTATTGGCTGCAAAATAAGACGGTTCTAATGTTAATAAATGATTAAATATTTGCTGTTTGAGGTCAAATTCCACTTGACGCCCGACGCCAAACAGCAAAATCCGCGACGCCATCCGAATCACCCACATAATTGAGGCGAGAATCAGAATTAGTGCCACGAAGTTGAAAACTTCGTCAAATTTTGTCGCCACTTGCAGAGTGTCAACTGAATTCCTAATTAGCAGGGGAATATAAACGCCCACAGCATTGACAACTAATAGCGAAAAAATGCCCCAGAATGTTGGTTTCCAGTGCGGGCGCATATAAGATCCGAGTTTTTGCAGTCGAGAATAACGAGCCATTTGTTAGTGCGTAATTTGAGATTGATTGAGGAAAGAAAGAAGGTTCGGCAACGAGCAATGTACGGGATGTAACGGATGGATGCTGAAGGAAGAAGGAGTCTTCCCCAAGGTTTTCAGCAATTAACAACGTCCTAATAGTCTTGGCTGTTGTGTTGCTATAGAAGGTAGAAGTTTGAAAAATAAGAGAAGCTATAGCAATCCTAAATCAGTTGTAAAAATATGTAGGGGTAGTGCCCCCGTGCCTACCCCCCACGGATCGGCGCAACCACGGGGGGTTTGCCCCTACAAAAATTACACAATTTATTTAGAATCGCTATATATCGAAAGGTAGATGACCGAAAACACAAGTTAAGAAATTTTTAATAAAAATTCTGCTTTGGGATAACGTGCCATCAAAATTAGGTTTTGGTATTAACTAAAACCTGATTATATCGATATGTAACAAACCACATTATATCTGTGGGAACACGAGATATGTGGGGACACGGCAATGCCCTGTCCTTAGCCACCCGGAACGATCGCCCCAATCTCCAATCCGTCCCCGCAATCCCCCACACCGTTGAGTCGCGCTACAATCAAAAATCGATCAACTTAGCACTCAGCCTCAGAGAGTGCTAAATTTGCTAATGTAAGCGATTGGAGACAAACATGACCAAAATAGTTGCATTTAGCGACAAATCTCGGCGGGCACTAGAACGCGGCGTCAATCAACTCGCCGATGCTGTCCGCATCACCTTGGGCCCGAAAGGCCGGAACGTCCTATTGGAAAAGAAATACGGCGCTCCCCAAATCGTTAACGACGGTATCACCGTTGCTAGGGATATCGAACTCGAAGACCCCCTGGAAAATGCCGGCGCTCGCTTAATTCAAGAAGTCGCCTCCAAAACTAAAGATATCGCAGGCGACGGCACAACAACCGCAACGGTTCTAGCTCAATCCCTCATTCGCGAAGGTTTGAAGAATGTCGCTGCAGGCGCAAACCCAGTCGCGCTGCGCCGGGGTATTGAAAAAACGATCGCCCACTTGGTGCTGGAAATCGAGAAATTGGCGAAACCCGTCGAAGGGGCTGCAATTGCTCAAGTCGCCACTGTCTCCGCCGGTAACGACGAAGAAGTCGGCGCCATGATTGCCCAAGCAATGGAAAAAGTCACCAAAGACGGCGTAATTACTGTTGAAGAGTCGAAATCTCTGACAACAGAATTGGAAGTTGTCGAAGGGATGCAGTACGATCGCGGATATCTTTCTCCGTATTTCGTCACTAACACCGATCGCATGGAAGTTGAGTACGAAAACGCTCGCATCCTGATTACCGACAAAAAAATTAGCTCGATTCAAGAACTCATTCCAGTTCTCGAAAAAATCGCCCGCACCGGTCAACCCCTGCTAATTATCGCCGAAGATATTGAAGGCGAAGCTTTGGCAACTCTGGTAGTCAACAAAGCCCGCGGCGTATTGAACATCGCAGCAACGAAATCTCCTGGTTTTGGGGAGCGGCGCAAAGCTATGCTTCAAGATATCGCCGTTCTCACTGGCGGTCAACTGATCTCCGAAGAAGTCGGACTCAGCATCGATACCGCAACCCTAGAAATGCTCGGTACCGCCCGCAAAATTACGATCGACAAAGAAAACACGATCGTTGTTGCTGGCGAAGAACACAAAGCTGACGTGCTAAAACGGATCGAGCAAATCCGCAAGCAGCTAGAAGCGACGGATTCCGACTACGACAAGGAAAAGCTAACCGAACGAATCGCCAAACTCGCCGGCGGCATCGCTGTAATTAAAGTCGGCGCAGCTACCGAAACCGAGCTCAAAGACCGTAAACTGCGTATTGAAGACGCTCTGAACGCTACTAAAGCTGCTGTGGAAGAAGGTATCGTTGCCGGCGGTGGCACGACGCTAATTCACCTGATTACAAAAATAGATGCGATCAGAAATACTTTAGACGCCGAAGAACAAGTAGGCGCTGACTTGGTGAAGAAAGCTTTGGAAGCACCTTTGCGTCAAATCGCTGATAATGCGGGTGTTGAAGGTTCGATCGTCATCGAGCGAGTGCGGGCGAGCGAGTTTAACATTGGCTACAACGCTCTCACCGACGTGTACGAAGATATGATTGCCGCCGGAATTATTGACCCGGCTAAGGTGGTGCGATCGGCTTTGCAAAATGCCGGTTCCATCGCTGGTATGGTTTTGACCACTGAAGCTGTGATTGTCGAAAAACCCGAGAAGAAAAAAGCCGGCGGCGACATGGGCGACATGGGCGGCATGGGCGGCATGGGCGGCATGGGCGGCATGGGCGGCATGGGCGGCATGGGCGGCATGGGCGGCATGGGCATGATGTAGTCTTCAGCCATTAGTTTGTAGTGTGTAGAGTGCGCCATAAGCACCATGGGTGTAAACAAGCGCGTCTTATTTACTAACCGTCTACTGTTTGACGATTAAGGCAGTTTATCCCCCCGGCATCCCCTGATAGTCCGGGGGGATTTTTCATTCTCTTGTAGGGGTAGTCCCCCCGTGGCTGCCCCAATCCCACCCAATGCCTAACAAATCGTGGATGAGATGGGTCGGGTCGGCATTTTTGGCACGACAATAGTCAAAAGGCTGGTTTTCCTGAGAATGAAACAGCCCTGCCCTGATAGTCCGGGGGGACTTGAAGCTATCAAAGTTTCCTTCTTAAGGGAGATGCAATGGAGCTCGGCATTAAGCTATAAGCGATAGTTCTCAGGGATTTTAAGCTGAAGTTGCCACCTCTGCAGTGCGCGCCCTCTCGGTCAACTAAAATCCTTCGCAGAAACCGCGTCTCCCCCTCTCCCCTGATCCTTTAAGACGACGGAGTTACATTGTTGCTGTGCAAGTCTTGAGGAGATTGAAACAGAGTTTCGAGATAAACTCTCGCAGCTTGGCGATAACTGCGCGAAGCTTCAGGCGTACCGCTATCGGCATTCTGCAACAAAAACAGCGACAGGGCGGCGCAAAATACCCGGTCTAGATCCCATTCCGGATGGGTTTCCAGGTAAGTTTTGAGAGAATCGTGCAGCGTTTCGGGAATTTCAGCAAAAATACTGACTGTTGGGTTCATCATTTTTTTTAGTCTCGCTAATAAATTGAAAACAGAACCCCCCTTTCGGCCGGATACAGGTGCAGGCACAGCCGAAATCAGAGCGCTTTTTTTAGGTCGGTCGCATCATTGTGCGCTATGAGGGGGTGGGTTTGTCAATGTTGCGAAATATTACAAAGTCCTTTAGATAAAAAAAAGGTTTACCAAATAATAAGCTTTTCAGGGCATTTTTTGTTACATATCTTTACGTTGTGCGGGGTTTATGAGGAATTAGGCAGCAAGTTAAGGAAATCCCCAATTCCGCAGCAAGATGCTACCGTGCCGTTAATTTCTGTGGAAAACTTTGTCGAATCTGTGGAAAACCTCAGACTTGCCTGTGGAAACGCTGTGGAATGTTTAGGGAAAAGTCAGGGAAAAAATAAGAATTGAAACGGGCTTGGGGCATGGGGCAGGGGGCATGGGGCATGGGGCATGGGGCATGGGGCATGGGTAGCAAATAACAAATGATTAATGACTGCTGACTGCTGACTGCTGACTAATGACTTCCTAAGTGCCACTCTGCCGCTTTTTGGCCGATGGTTGCCAGTTCTGCCGGCGGCATTTTGTCGAGATTGGCTAAGATAAAGCTCATGCGGACTGAAGTTTGTCGCGGTGGCGCGCTAGGAAATCCCAGTAGGGAAGATTTATCATCTGTGCGGTTGATAGCAGCTAGGTTCTGCCAAAGTCGATCGCCTAATATCCAAACGCCAACAGTCATTTTATTTGTTTCACCATTTCACCATAAAAGTTATCTTTTACTTTTTATGACGGCTGGTGGTCTATTCCGAAAACTTAATTTGCTGAAAAATCACACCTCAAAACTCATAATTTCTCGGCTTGTGGCGATAAGGTACTAGAGCATAACATTGATTTCCAAAGATAGGGACATCGACCAGCAAATTTAAATTTTATGTCGGTGTATCCTTCATCTGTTAATAACTTAGTCAGCGTATCTACTGAAAAAAATTTAATGTGACCGTTATCCCAAAGAACGGTAAAATGTTGATCTAGTTTGCCAGAAACCGCTAAAGCCAGATTTTTTAAATAGCCGTGATATGGTGTGGAAATAATTAATCTTCCTCCCGGCTTGAGGCATCTTTTCGCAGTTTTTGCTAGTTCTTTAGGATAAAGCAAGTGTTCGATTACTTCAATAGCTAAGACAACATCAAATGAGTTCAAAATATCGGTATCTGGAAGGTCGTAAATATCTGCTTCGATAAACTGACACTCGGGGAAACTTTGACGGGAGATGGCAATTCCGGCCGCTGAAGTGTCAACGCCGACAACTTCGCAGCCGTGCTCTGCGATAACGTGACTGAGGCTGCCATTGCCGCAGCCGAGATCCAAAACTCGGAGTTTTGTCTTGCTGGTATGCTGAAGTGCCGCCAGCATTTCTAAAAGGGGAGATATCAAATAAGCGTGATGATATCTCGGACGGTTGTTTGTGTAATAATACGTATAATTGCTAAAGTTTTTTTTCATCGATTAAGCTATGGAGATTATTGCCGAGACCGCGAATTTACGGAGCGTGGGTGCACTGTTTGGGCAAAGGTTCCCCACATTAGGGTTGTCAGAGTCGATCGGCAGCTTGATCGTCTCATTCTTTTTGTTTGACAGGTGAATTATTGTCACTGAATCAATCGGATGGCAAAAGAAATATTTGACAGGGTGTAAAATCTCGCATCGTCCATCTCTGACCCATTTCTCGAAGGCCTTGGGAAAGAAAAAGTCCGATCGAGCAAGAATGATCTCTGTACACTAGCCGGAAACCGAACTTTTTGCCTGTTAATTGGGGGCGAGTGCATCTATGCGATTCTAGCTTCAAGCCACTGCGGTATGTCCACCCGATGCTTTTTGCAGCCTGAAAAATAGGCATCGGGGCGATCGGGTGTCACTCGCTCCGAGAATTGAGAAGGGAAGTGTGACCGAAATCACAGGCATTTGCCCAACAAATTGCTGAGCATCTTTTAGTCCACACACTTAGAATCGAGATTACTACAGTGGCTTCTATAATTGTGTTTAAATGTTGTTCTGAAGCTGTGTTGTCCAGTCAGCAGAGCCCCCTAGACAGATTCATGCTTTCGGTCTGGTTTATTTCACTGTAATGGTCGCTGTTGGGTGTTGCACCTTAATTTAGATATTTCCTATGGTTAAGTTAGGTCAATCCTCCTTTCGCCGTATTTTACTGTCGCGGATTTTGTTGCTCAGCGTACCTGTTCTACTGGTGGGGGAGTATGTTACCTATCGCAAGGCACGCTCGACGCTTCTGGAAACTGCTCGTCAAAACTTGACAGAAAGTGCAGTCAGAAAAGCAGAAACTATTGAACAGTGGGCGAAATCGCTGAAGTCGAATCTGATCGGCGCTTCGGAAAGCTCGATGTTGCAGTCGGTAGATCCGAAGGATTATCAAAAGTTTATCGCCCAATTAGGGCAGCGGTTGCCAGCGCAGGTTGATTGCTTGCAATTGACTAATTTAAAGACCAATCAAGTGATAGCAAGCACTTGCGGGCAGCAGCCGATTCAGTCGTTGCCGGCAAAATTTTGGCCACCCGTACAGCAGCAGCAAACGCTGCTGGACGACAAGAGCGTTTACATCAGTCTGTCTTTACCTCCGCAGCGACAGGGGACAGCAAACGATCAGAAGGCGGCTTTGGGGGCTGAGGATTTTCCCGATGCGGGTAAAGAAGGCTCCGATAGCCAAGCGAGTTTGGTGTTGAGCGCTCCTGTTTACATTCGTCGGGGCAATACCCTGCAGTTGAGTTATGCTTTGAGTTTGCAGTCGGCATTGCCTGTGCAAACCAGCGCTCCCAAGGGTTCTTTAGCCGGCTATACGGTGGCGATCGACCAAGATGGGACGATTTTGGCGCACCCGAATATCAATCGCGTGGGCCGCAATATTGACCAAGAGGCAGATGCCGCTCGACTAAAAAGTATTGTCAGAAGGGCGATCGCCGGCGGAACAGCTTTTCTACACCTATTTTCCTTTGAAAGAAATGGTGTAGAGTTGCTAGCAGGATACGCTGCTATCCCGAGTCCTTCAACTACACAGGAGAACAGCAAGTGGATTATTTTAGCTGTCTCTCGTTTAGATTACGCTCTGTCGGGTTTGGAAGAAATTCAGCAAGTTTTATTTAATTTAATTGTAGGTTTGGTTGCTGCTAGTATCATCGCGACTTTATATCTGTCTCGTGACTTGGCGCGTCCTGTGGAAAAACTGAGAGACTACGCGATGAAAGTAGATACAGAAGCGTCGCAGACAGTGCCACAAAATTTCCAAATTAGGGAATTCAATCAACTATCAGAAGCACTAAACAGCATGGTGCAGGGTCTCAGATCCAGGGCCAAAGAATTGGAAGTCGCAACCAAGGAAGCGCAAGTTGCCAATCAATTAAAAAATGAATTTTTGGGCAATATTTCTCACGAATTGAGAACCCCGCTCAACGGGATTATTGGTTTTATTCAAATTGTGCGGGACGGCTACTGCGATGACCGAGATGAAGAAATGGAATTTTTACAGCGGGCCCACGACTCGTCAATGCAATTGCTCAATATTATTAATGATATTTTGGACATTGCTAAAATAGAATCCGGCACGTTCTCCATGATGTTAGAAGTAGTTGATATTACTCAGGTACTTGAAGACGCGATTGATTTGCAAGCGACTCCAATTGAGGAAAAAGGCTTGAAGTTAAGTTTGCCAGCTCCTCACGATCCGATTATTGTTCATGCCGATCCGGAGAAGCTAAAACAGGTTTTTTTAAATGTTTTGAGCAATGCGGTTAAGTTTACAGAGTCGGGCAGCATTAATATATCTGTGCGGCTAGAGTCGAGGACTAATTCTGGTAGTTTTAACGGCAGTGGAGAAAGTACGACTGGCACCAGCGGTCAAAGCGATTGGGTGGTGGTGACAATTAAAGATACGGGAATTGGTATAGATCCCGAGCACCAGCAGAAATTGTTTCAACCTTTTGTGATGGCTGATGGTTCTACAACTCGCAAGTTTGGCGGTAACGGTTTAGGCTTGGCTATCTCGCGAAGGATAATGGAATCTATGATCGGAAGCATTACCCTGCACAGCGCGGGCGTGAATCAAGGTACTACGGTGATGATTTCTTTGCCGGTAAATCAGCAGTCAAGTTTTTATTTTCACAGCCCCGACTTAGTAACGGAAAAGGGAAATTTCAAAAGTTGAGGAGTGATGTTCCCAATCTAAAATCTAAAATCTAAAATCTAAAATCTAAAAGGGTATTAGGGGCTGTCCGCCGAGTTCGAGGGATTTGCTCAAAGTGCTGAGAATGCGGATTAATTCGACGGAGGCGGCGCCCGAAGAGGTAAGACAGGGGGTATTTGTTTGCACGCAGTTGAGGAAGCGATCGCACACTCTCCTCAGCGGTTCTACTTGTTCTAAACTCAACACTTCGCGGTGTCTGATGCTTGTTGGCTGCGGCGCGATCCTCTTCGTTGGCGTAGCCCCCGTAGGGGCGGGCTTCGCGATCGCACTTTCAAAAGAGTTATTCTCTTCGCCCCCGCAATCTGAATGGCCGCGCTGCACAATCAGCGGAGTTTCTGGCGACATTTCGTCAAAAATCAAGGTTCCCAAACTGCCAACAACTGTTAAGCGCCGTTGTTTGTCGGGATTTAGCCAGCACAGGTGAATAAATGCTTGAAATCCGTCGGGATAGGTGAGCGTTACCCAAACTAAATCTGCTAGTTTTTCTGCAGGATTAGTAGTCAGCAGTGAAGGAGAAAATTGATTTTCAATTTCTGCTGCTTCTTGATTTATTCCTTCTTCCTTCTTCCCTCTTCCTTCTTCCTTCTTCCCTCTTCCTTCTTCCTTCTTCCCTCTTCCTTCTTCCTTCTTCCTTCCTCCTTCTTCCTTCGGAAAAACAGTGCCGATCGCCCTTACTTCAATTGGCGTTTGTTCCAGCCAAGTATTGAAAATAGCGATATCGTGAATAGCCAAGTCCCAAAGGGCATCAACGTCATGGCGAACCGGTTCAAAATGGGTGCGCTGGGCGTAACCGTAGCGCAATTTTCCGAGTTGATGCTGTTGAATAATTCTTTGGCCTCGATCGACTGCTGGATGAAACAGATAAGTGTGGTCAACGAAGAGTTGCCGCTGCTGTTTTTCGGCTAATTGACAGAGTTCTATTGCTTCAGTGAGGTTGAGGGCGAGGGGTTTTTCTGCTAAGACGTGGTAGCCTTGTTTCAGCGCTGCTGCGGCGAGGGTGTAGTGTGTGGAAGCTGGAGTAGCGATCGCCACAGCTTGCAGTCTCGGCAAGGCTTGCACTTGAGACCAATCGGTAGCTAGAATCACCGAGGCATCAAGATTAAACTGTTTTTGAACGGCCTCCAATGAATCTCGATTCGGGTCTACCACCGCTAAAACTTCGCTGTTGGGATGTTCGATAAAGTTGCGAATTAAGTTAACTCCCCAGCGGCCTGCACCCAATACAGCTATTCCGATTTTCATTAATTATAATTTCAAAAATCGCACAGCAATTATAGCATATTTGGTTATTATTATCTATGTTTTAACTCAAAAAAATCACTGTTGACTGTTGACTGTTGGCAGTAGTTATTGGTTATTGGTTATTGGTAAGCTGCTACGCATTTAAATTGCATCTAGAGACGGGCAGGATGCCCGTTCCACAATAATTGTAGAAAAATTGACTTTCAAATCAAATTAGATGCACAAAAGCTTAGCAGCTAACAAATAACAAATAACAAATAACTGTCAACTGTCAACTGTCAACTAATTTATTGAAAGCTGCCTGAGCCGCTGCTTGTTCGGCCGCTTTGATCGATCGACCTTTTCCCTCTGCTACCAACTTTCCCTGAATGAGAACTTTTGCGGTAAAACGATCCTCTCCGCCCTGCACTGTCCCGGTTTCTTGCACGCTATATTTGGGCAAAGTTTTGTATTTGCCTTGAGTCAACTCTTGGAGAGCAGCTTTGTAGTTTTGGCGGGCAGGATCGCTGCGGATTTCTGTCGCTAAGCGTTGAAAGTGAGAATCTAGCCAAGGGCGAATTAATTCTAAGCTCTGGGTACTCAAATAAAGCGCAGCCAGTACCGCTTCCAAAGCATCGGCTAGCCGGGGTTCAGCGCCTGTTTTGTCCGAGGCGGCGCTGCTGGAAACAATTAAATAGCGATCGAACCCGTAACTTTCAGCGATTTTAGCAAGAATGCGATCGCTCACCAAGATCGATCGAATAGCAGCAAATTCCCCCACTGTACAGTCAGGATAAATCTCAAACAACAATTCCGACGCAGCCAGCCGCACAACTGCATCGCCGACAAACTCTAGTTGCTCGTAATTTGCCTTAGCTGACGCGCTCGCATGAGTCAAAGCTAAATCGAGGAGATGCCATTTTATCGAAGCATCCTTCGTCAGTCCCAATTTTTGAATTAATGTTTCAAGTTGCTTTTGGCGACCCGGATAAATCAGATTCATACGGAATGGGGAATTGGGCATGGGGCATGGGGCATTGGGCATGGGGCATTGGGAATGTATCTGGTGTATCTCACCTTATTCTAAAAATATCTAAAAATTCTCTGACTCTCCCACTCTCCCACTCTCCCCCTCCCCCACTCTCCCAGTCGGGGATTTTGGGGGGGAAAAAGTCGGACATAAGCCGGGTTCTGTTCTCTCAACTGCAAGCAGTTTTCGAGGGCAGTTATCTATCTGGGACGCCTGTTACCAGACGCCTCAAGCAGTACCAAAAAACGGAACTGGTAAAAAACCAACCATAGTCCCTCCAACCTTGCTCCCAACTGGGGTTTACCGAGCCAGCACCTCTCGATGCTGCTGGTGCGCTCTTACCGCACCTTTGCACCCTTACCAAATTAGTTGTTGCTTCCCAGTCAAAAATCCTCAGTTACTTACTAACGACCAATGACTGCTGACTAATGACTAATTGGCGGTATCTTTCTGTGGCACTATCCTCACGATCGCTCGCACTGGGCGTTACCCAGCAAGTTTGGTTTTTCGGGAGCCCGGACTTTCCTCAGACAAGCTTTCGCTCATCCGCAACCGCCTGCGCCTACTTTTTCCCCAGATTTATTGTACGCGATCGTTCGTCAATCAATTTGGGATTTGAGATTGAATATTTTAACTTGTCGCCCACTTAACTTGGACATTTGTGTTTATTCTCACATCTGGCACTATTGTCAATAAGCTTTTTATGAACAGGACAAGATGCCTGTTCCACAATCAAGTTTATTTTTTGTGGAACAGGCATCTTGCCTGTTCTTGAGAATGGTGCAACATCTCAGTTTATTCAAACTCTTGTACGGTGGACCCGAAAGCCCGCCCAACAATTAAATTTCCCTGAAACTCCCTTAAAATCACTCACTGATGAATCAGGGGGCACAAAAGTTGGCAATTATCATCCAAGGATTTATCGCACGGATTCAACTAGGGGCAGGAAACCTTTTTACCTAACAGGATTTTGAATTATTCAATTTTTAATCCCCAATGTTAAATCTTCAATTCGGTTACTTTAATGAGTCATCTTTGATAGTAGAAAAATTATCAAACCAGCCGCGCCGCCAGAAGAAGTAAACTAAACCAGAGGCGATTCCTACCATCACCCCCCAACACAGCGGATAGCCAAAATACCAATTCAGTTCCGGCATATTCAATGGCGATTTCTCTGTATTGAAATTCATCCCGTATACTCCCGCCACAAAGGTTAGAGGAATAAATATACTCGAAATCACCGTCAGCAATTTCATGATTTCATTCATTTTATTACCAACCGAAGACAAGTAAACATCCATCAAACCCGAAGACAACTCTCGATAGGTTTCCACCATATCCATCACCTGCACCGTGTGATCGTAACAGTCCCGCAGGTAAATTCGCACCTCTGGACTAATCAAATCACTGCTATCTCGAATCAAAACATTAATTGCATCCCGCTGCGGCCAAATGGCACGGCGCAGAGTCAGCAATTCTCGCCGGATTTTATAGATTTTTTCCAGGGTTTTGCGGGTGGGGTTAACCACCACTTCATCCTCTAATTCTTCAATGCGCTCTCCGTAAACTTCTAATACTGGGAAAAATCCATCTATAATCGAATCTAACAAAGTATAAGCCAGATAATCTGCTCCGTGTTTGCGAATAATTCCTTGTCCTTTACGAATGCGATCGCGCACTGGTTCAAAACAATCATAGTCCGGTTCTTCCTGAACAGTTAGCAGGTAATGCTTGCCCAAAATAAAACTTACTTGTTCTTTATGAAACGTATCTGATTCTGGATGCAGCATCACCATCCAAGCAATGATTAAAATGTGTTCTTCATAGTCTACTACTTTCGGTCGCTGGGGAACATTAACTACATCTTCCTGAGCCATTACGTGCAAATTAAATACTTCGGCCATTTGCCGCCAAGTTTCTTTGTTTCCTAATCCCAACACATCAACCCAAGAAACAGATGCTGTATCTAAATACGCAGCAGCTTTTTGAGGATTTGCCAAGTGGGCGCGAGTAGCTGCTGTTTCGCAATAGTCAATTAATACAATCTCGGGAGGCGGCGCATCGGGTTCTAAGTCGAGAGTTCCCGGCGGAGCCCCCTGATCGTCATAAAAATAGTCAACATAGGAATCATCATCATCCTCATCATCTTTAATTGGTTTTGCAACGGCACTAGAAGTATGTATGCTTTTGTATACCATGCTAATATTCCTGACTTTTAGAACCTTTAATTAGATTATCATTTTTCTCGTGCAACTACCAATTACTAATGACTCATTACCTCTGCCGAAGTGGAATCTCGATCGCAAATTCAGTTCCCTCTCCCGGCGCGGAAATGCACTGTAGCGTCCCTCCGTGTCTTTCCACCACAATCTGATAGGAGATAGACAGTCCCAAACCTGTACCTTTGCCTACGGGTTTAGTAGTAAAAAATGGGTCAAATACCCGACATTTAACAGACTCTGCCATGCCCGAACCGTTATCTGAAATTACGATCGCCACCCGATTATTCTCCAACACATCCGTGCGAATCCGAATCCACGGCAATGCGGCGCAACTTAAAGGTAAACCAGCAAAATCTTGCCGTTCCTCTTCCGAATAACTCGCTAATTCCAACTTCCTATTCCTGACATTCGCTAAAGCATCAACAGCATTATTTAAAATATTCATAAACACTTGATTTAACTGTCCCACGTAGCACTGTATCTGCGGCAATTTCCCATATTCTTTAACTATTTGAATAGGACGATTTCTGCCATTTTCTTTAATCTTGTGTTGCAAAATCAACAGAGCACTGTCTATTCCTTCGTGGATATCCACACGCTTAAGATCGGATTCTTCCAGGCGGGAAAAGTTACGCAAAGACAGAACAATTTGGCGAATTCGATCCGCTCCGGTTTGAATTGAATTCAGCAGGTGCGGGAAATCCTCTTTCATGAATTCTAGTTCTATTTCTTCTGCCAAATCTTGGATAACAGCAACAGGTTCCGGGTAGTGTGCTTGGTACAAACTGCACAGTTCCAGCAAGTTTTTGGCATACTCACTAGCGTAAGTGATATTACCGTAAATAAAACTGACAGGATTATTGATTTCGTGAGCAATTCCCGCCACTAGCTGTCCCAAACCCGACATTTTTTCCGCTTGAATTAGTTGAGCTTGAGTCCTGCCTAATTGTTTCAATGTTTGCTCTAGCTGGCGATTTTTATGTTTTAATTGAGCTTCGGCTTCTTTGCGCTTGGTAATATTGCGGGCTAGAATGATAATCTGATCTGAATTAAATGGCAACAGTCGAGCTTCATAAGTTTTTTCTCCTTCCGACATGGAAAGCGAATATTCTATGTCGATTGAGTTTCTTGTTTCGGAAATTTCAAAGATTGCTTGGGAAAATTGCCTAGCCACATTATGTGGCAATATGTCTGTCATTCGTTGACCAAGAAAATGTTCGGGAGGTACGTATAAATTCGAGGAAGTTCCTGACAAATAATCTACAATTATACCGTCAGCATCTAGTCGAAAATACAAATCAGGCAAAGCGCGAAAAACTGCTTCTAACTCTAAAGTTTTTTGGCGCAATGCTTCCTCAGCGTAGTACCGATCGCTAATATCAAAAATCACCCCGTCCAAATAGCAAACGTTCCCATCTGCGTCGAACACAGGAGAACCTTTATCCCACACCCATTTAACCGTGCCGTCTGCTGCTAGCAAGCGGTATTCCAAGTTATAAGACTCTTTGTTTTCTATGCCTTGCCGAATAGTTGCTTCTACTTTGGCCAAATCTTGGGCGTAAATAATACTAGCAAAAGTCCGGCCTCTCCTGTCTAAAAGCCAAATAAAATCTGCCGCAGGGTAGCCCGTTAATAAGTAAACGGCATCACTAATAAAATTAGTCGAAAAATCGCACTTCCAGCGATAAACCACTCCGGGAATATTAGCTACCAAAGATCTAAATCTTGATTCACTTCTACGCAAGGCTGCTTCCGATTCATGTCGTTCTGTAATATCGTGAGCGAAAGCTAGCACTGCAAATACATTACCTTCAGCGTCGCGAAGGGGAAGTTTTTGGGTATCAAAAATATGTACTGACCCGTCAGCAATAGTTGCCGGATCGCAGGGATTGTGGATAATTTCGCCGGCCAGTACAGCAGAGTCGTCTGTGCGGAAGCCTCGGATATTTTTGGCTAAATTTCCCAACACTTGCTCTTCTAAGAACCCTAATTCTAAATCAGATTTGCTAATGATTTCTTCGACTGTTTTACCAATTGCTTGAGCGAAACTCCTGTTGACCAGAATATAGCGAAAATTTTTGTCTTTGGCAAAAATCCAGTCGCTGGTTTTGTCTATTACTGTGCGTAGGAGTTGTTCGGAACGTTCAGTTTTTTCCAAAGAAGCCTGCAGTTCTAGTTCTAGGCGCTTGCGATCAGTAATGTTTTCAAAAGCAACACCGACACAGTTGTTGGGTAATGGAAAAGCTTTAATAGAAAAAGCGCGAGTTATGCGGCCGCCTTCATCGCAGTCAATATCTTCAAGTTCTACGGCTTTCTGGGTGCGAATTACCGAAGCAAATGCTTGGGGAATGTTTTTCGATCGCAGTTGGGGAAAAATCTCGTCGATTGTCATTCCCAAAACATCAGCCATTTCTAATCCGGTAAATAGGGTAGCAGCAGGATTGGAGGCGATCGCCCTGAGAGTGCTGTCATCGTCTATATTTTCTAAATGGTAGACGTACAAACCAATTTGCATATTCTCGACAATTTGGTCGTAGAGGCGCACGCTTTCGTCTACCTGCCTGCGTTCGGTAATATCTTCAGTAATCCCCAAAACGTACTGAGGACGGCCTGCGGCGTCGAGAATTGGCACTTTGCGGGTGTGCAGTATTCTCATACCTTTGTGGCGAGTTTGGATCGGCTCTTCGGCGATGTCTTTAACAGTAGACTGATTGTGATGACCGGTCAATATTTCTCTGTCTTGAGCAGTAAAAACATCAGCTTGTTCTTTGGGGTAAATATCGTAGTCATTTTTGCCGATCGCCTCTTGAGAGGTAACACCTGCGATCGTTTCTCCCGCTTTATTCCACAGCACAAATTTCAGCGAAGAAGCATCTTTAGCAAAAACTCCCACCGGCAGATTTTCTACTACTGAATTGAGGAACCCTCTAGCTGATTTTAATTCAGCTTCTGCACGCTTGCGTTCGATGCCTAAAGCGATGACATCGGCAACCGATGCTAAAGTTTCCTGAAAAGGTGCTGTCAGCGGTTGGTGGCTGATAATTACCATGACTCCCACCAGCCGTTCTTCGACTATCAAAGGGTAGCCGGCGAAAGTTAGAATATGCTTGGGGATTGGGCAATTTGTCTGCTTGTGACTGGTGTTGATAATTGCTACTTCGGAACTTTGCGCCTCAGTTGCTTTTGCGGATTCTTCCTCTGGGAGTCCAAAATTATTCAGTTCAAATCCGCAGTCAAATTCCGGTTTTTGCTGTTGGGCGATCGAGTTAACCTTATTTTCAATAAAGCTAGCGCGATCGTCTGTGCGACTGTATATTTCCGATGCTGCTTGCAATTCCCAAACATTCTGTTGAGAGTTGAAAGTCCAAATTTCAGCCGAAGCGACATCAAGATTCCGCACCATTGCCTCGCAGCAGGGAAGCAGGATATCTTGAGGGTGTTTGGTCAAGGCAATACCCACATCGGCTACCATTGCTGTGAGGCGAGAAGCTTGGGCTTTTTCTGCTTCCAATCGTTTGCGATCGGTGATATCTTCCACCAAAGAAAGCACGGTAAAAGTCTCGCCGCTGCGAATAATTGAATTGAACCAGCGACACCAAATTACCTGTCCGCTTTTAGTATAGTTGCGGTTAATTGAAGTATTGCCGTTGCCAGTGGCTAGTTCAAGCTCGATCGCGCTTACAGCCTCTCTATCTTCCTCGCAAACCAAAGCCAAATCGCCGAACTGCTTGCCAAGCATATCATCGGATGTCCAGCCAAAAATTTCTTCGGCGCGTTTCGACCACTGAACGATCCGAAAATCTTCATCCCAGCCTACCATTGCCAAGGGACTGTTAGCTGCATTCAACCACAGTAAATGGTTCGAGCGGCGTAACTGTTGAGTTTTCTGCTGCTGCCAGCGGTAGTGCCTGGTGATATCTCTACCAACGCCGAAAACCCGCATCTGCTTGCTAGAGGCATCCACCGCTGGCGTATAAGCAGTTTCGTAAATTTTAATCCCGCCGTCTGCCGTCGTCACCTCATGAATTGCCAGCCGTTTTTCCCCGGTTATAAATACTTGTTGCAGGCAAGAATCAATCTGCGAGATTATATTTTTGACACCAGGATTATTAGGATATAAGTTCAATAATTCCTGATTGGTTTTGTTGAGTATTTCAGCAGGCTCCAATCCCATCCAAGCCGCAGCAATAGGATTGATCGATAAATAATTTTGCTGTCGATCGCACTCTAGGAAAGCATCAACAGAGTTAGAGAAAAAAGACTGAAACGAGTTGATAACTTCCTGCATGGGTATTTTTTCAGGAGACAAGCTTAGTATTACAGAAACCTCGTGTCTTTAGACTCATATGTTGCACTTTATGGGCGGGCAGGATGCCCAACCCACAAGAAATTAACTCTTTATGGAACAGGCCGGAAAGCCTGTTCAGCGAGAATGGTGCAAGATGTGAGTAGACCGATCGAGGCAGCACGCACCAGGCAGTTTTAACCGCCTTGAATATTGATTATTGCTACACAGGGCTACTGGGTCGCTTGGTACTTTTATGATCTACTTTCAACGGAACAATTACCGTTTCAAATATTTTAACCGCGATCGCATAGCAGCTTGAGCTTACACCCATAATTTTGATAACGTAATCAGTTAAGACGATAGCTGGTCAACTATGTCTTTTGATTAGGGCATGAAACCCCATCTGTTCAGAGGGGTGTGCGGACTGGCAAGTTAAGCTCTAAAATTTTCCTAAAGTTAGTTTAACCCACTCCAATTTTTTTGCACACTTTACGGCTGCGTTTCCCGGTGCAATTTTTGGCGCTGTTCCCTATAATACAAAAATTTTAAAGAAAGAGTATTTTGTGGAATATAGGTTAATTAGAGCAGATCCTCTTTTTTTAAACCAGACGCAGCGGAGACAAAAGCGAGATGGGGAGAACGGGAGAGGGGGAGGTGAACAGAGGTTAATCCACAACATTCGAGAAAAATGCTTAAGAAATGCCCGACAGCTTACTGATTCCCAATTCCCAATTCCCAATTTGGTAATCTGAAAGCGGTTTGGCAGTACCCGAAGCAAAGAACGTAAGCCGTGCAAAGCCATGTAACATAAAGATTGCGATATTTTTCTATGTAATATGGAACTATTAGATACCTTGATTGTGGGTGCGGGTATTAGCGGTTTGAGTTTGGCGCACGCACTTCACAAGGAAGCAACGAGTCCATCCTCGCTGAAGATTTTAGTCGCGGAGAGTCAGGGACGTGTAGGCGGGAACATAACCACTGTGACAGCGGAAGGGTTTCTCTGGGAGGAGGGCCCGAACAGTTTTTCGCCGACGCCAGAATTGATGAAGTTGGCTGTGGATGTGGGATTGAAGCAAGAATTGATTTTTGCCGATCGCAAATTGCCTCGTTTTGTGTATTGGCAAAAAAAGCTGCAACCGGTGCCGATGACTCCACCGGCGATGATTCAGTCTCAGTTACTGAGTTTTCCGGGAAAACTGCGGGCGTTGTTCGGGGCTTTGGGGTTTGTCGGGCCGGCAATGGGCGATCGACTTTCGCAGCAGGGTGACGAGGAAACTGTTTCTCAATTTTTCCGCCGTCATCTAGGTACGGAAGTGATGCAGCGGTTGGTGGAACCTTTTGTTTCTGGGGTTTATGCCGGCGATCCGCAACAACTTAGCGCGGCGGCGGCTTTTGGCCGGGTAGCAAAGATGGCTGATGTGGGTGGCGGGCTGGTAGCGGGGGCGCTGCTTTCTGCTAAAAACAGACCGAAGAAAATGCCTGCAGACCCGAATGTTCCTAAGACTAGACCGGGGGAGTTGGGTTCGTTCAAACAGGGGTTGAAGGCTTTGCCAGAGGCGATCGCTGCTGAATTGGGCGATCGAGTGAAACTCAACTGGCATCTGACTCGCCTCCAGCGTACAGAACGCGAAACTTACATTGCTGTATTCTCGACGCCCGACGGACAGCAGGAAGTTGAGGCGCGCACCGTGGTTTTGACCACACCCGCTTACGTTACAGCCGATCTGTTGCAGCCTCTGCAACCGGAAGTTAGCAGTGCTTTACAAGCTTTTACTTATCCTACGGTTGCCTGCGTCGTCTTAGCATATCCTCACTCAGATGTCAATGGTAAATTAGTAGGTTTTGGAAATTTAATTCCGAGAGGGCAGGGAATTCGCACTCTGGGGACGATTTGGACATCGAGTTTATTTGCCGATCGCACGCCTGCGGGCTGGCACACTCTCACCAGTTTCATCGGCGGCGCAACAGACTCGGAAATTGGCAATCTCGACTCCGAACAAATCGTTCGTGAGGTACACCGAGATTTGTCTCGGATTTTGCTGAAACCAGATGTGCCACAGCCAAAAGTTTTAGCGGTGAATGTGTGGAAGCGGGCGATTCCTCAGTACAATTTGGGGCATTTCGATCGCCTGCAACAAATCGATGAGGGCTTAAAATCTTTGCCTGGGGTGTATTTGTGCAGCAACTACGTTGGCGGAGTGGCTTTGGGAGATTGCGTGCGAAGGGGTTTTGATCGTGCACGAGAAGTGGGCGAGTATTTGCAGAACAAACAATCAGATACTCGATCAATCTGAATTCTTGTGTGGGGAGGGCGGGTTTACAAATATCGAGTATGTTAATCCGAGATATTGGTGAACCCGCCCCTAGAGCGGAATGGCGGATGCTACTAGGTTGTTGGCTCAAACTTGTAACCCACCCCCCGGACGGTTTGAATCATCGGCATTTGATTGGGATCTAGTTCAATTTTGCGGCGAATTTGACCGATATGGACATCCACCACGCGATCGGCTCCTACATACTCGTAGTCCCACACTTCATGCAGCAATTCCGATCGCCTCCACACGCGACCGGGTTTGCTAGCCAAACAGTACAGCAGGTCGAATTCTAAAGCAGTCAAAGCAACTATCTGGCTGCCGAGAATTACCTCGCGGCGAACCGGATCTATTAGTAGCTCTCCAAAAGTAAGAGTTTGTTGTTCGGCGGGAGTAACAATGCGTTTGCGCTTCAGAATTGCTGCAACGCGAGCTCCAATCTCTACAAGACTAAAAGGTTTAGTAATGTAGTCGTCAGCACCTTCGGCAAACCCTTTCATTTTGTCAGCTTCATCGGTTCGGGCAGTCAGCATCAACACAAACACACCCGTGCGTCTTTGCATTTCTTGACACAGTTTGTAGCCGGTTGTATCAGGTAAATTTACATCTAGAACTACTAAGTCAGGATTGAGTTGCTCAAATAATTCCAGACCAGTCTGACCGTCCTCGCCAGACTCTACTTGATAACCTTGCTGGCTCAAAAAACGGTGAATCAAATTTCGGATTGCCGGGTCGTCATCAACCACAAGGATTTTTACAGGGGCCATGACCACAAGTTTGCTTGAAGAATTAGGCAAGAATATTCAGCCATAATAATAGAAAACTGGATACAAATCTCGAAAAAATTGAGCTTTTAATAGTTATAGCCCTATTTATAACCTACGCAAAATTTCAGGCAATAAATCTCCAGGAACTTTGGATAAGGCTAAATTTTGGCCTGGCAGCCCACATTCACTATAGAAAGCTCTAATCGTTTTGACAATATAGCTCAATGCTGTTTGCCGGGAATCAGCAGCTTGGGAGTTTGCCGCGGCTTGCAAGTTGAGTTTATCCCCATATGTTAACCCTTTGTCATTGAGATTTTGTCCCCATTCGGCACACACTTGCAACTGGTGGTGCAGCGCTGCTTCTAGATGGCTTGTCTGTGCGACTTTGTTAGCGGCGAAATCTGGGTCGGTGGCTAGTTGATAGTGGGCTAGTCCGAGATTGTTGCGGGCGGCCAAGGCGTCAAAGGTGAGTTTGGTTTGATCGATCTCTGCGGCGATATCGAGGGCGGCTTCGTAGGCGGTAATCGCCTGCTGCAATGATTCCGTCCGCGCCTGTTTCTGCTGAAACTGGTTCGCCAAATGCCAATAAGCGGTACCGAGATTGTTGTAGGTGGCGGCTGCTGCTGCGGGTACTAATTCTCGGGTGCGGTATTTCAATGCTTCGCGGTAGGCGGAAATCGCCCTGACTAGCAGGGGTTCTGAGGGTTGGTGCTGGGCGAGGTTCCAGCAGGCGGTACCGAGGTTGTTTTGCACTCCGGCATAGTTGAGGGGTTCTCGTTCGGGACTGTAACAGGAGAGGGCTTGGGTGTAAGCTGCGATCGCACTTTTGAGATATACGATCGGCTCACCATCTTGAGCTAAATTCCAGTATGCTGTCGCCAAATTATTCTGAGCAGCAGCGTACTGCTGAGGTTCCACGGCGGGGTCTAGATCCAGCAGCGCTTGTTGGTAAGCTGCAACTGCGTGCTGCAAGTTCTCTGTCTTGTCTCGATAGCGGGCTAAATCGGCCGAGGCGATTCCCAAATTTTTGTTTAATCTAACGCGGGTTTGGGGTACGGTTTCGGCATCTGTTCGGTTCAAACCTTCAAGGTAGAGGGCGATGCTGCGTTCAAGGCAAGATACCGGATCTGATGCGTTATGCTGCGTGCGATCGCGTGACAGCATCCAGTAGAGAGTGCCGAGATCGTTGAGCAGATCGGAAATTGGCGGTAGGCTGTTGGACTCCTGGGCGTACTGAGTTAAATTTTCTGTCAATTGGGCAATCAGTCGCGCGCATTCCTCAGTTAGTGGTTGATTTTGCTGCGAGTTGCTGTCAACTTCGAGATACGCAATCACTTGTTCGATCGCGCGAATGGCGATTGTCAGGTTTTGCTCTGAAACCTCTCCGCCCAGAATGCGATCGCGGTAGTAATTTCCCAAACCGTGATATGCCAAAGCCAATGCTTCGGAACAACACTGATGTTCTTGCAGCAGTTCGATGTATTGCAGGGTTTGCAGCGGCAGAAAATTCTCCTCTGATGTGGCATCATTTTCTGCTTCCAAATCCTCAGAAGCCGCTGCTAGCACCAAATCTGCCAGTTGGACGGATTTAGAATCTGGCGCTGGGGACGGGGGATGGGAAATTGGGGATTGTTCGTCATCTGCCAGTTGGACGGATTTAGAATCTGGCGCTGGGGGCGGGGGATAGGAAATTGGGAATTGTTCGTCGGGAATTGGGGATTGTCCAGACAAAGAAGACATTAAAAGTTTGTTGCCAAAGTCTCCGCTGTCCCGCAGGTTTCGCAAGTCTCCTGAGTTCCCCAAGTCCTCAAAGTGTCCGAAGTCTTCCTTAGCTGGAGTTGGTTCGCCTTCAAACTCAAATACTCCGGTTCGCCAGTGCCAAAATTCCGGCGCCGATTGTTCGATCGAACTTAGCCAGGGACGCGACACCCACAGCAACAGAGTAGACTCGCACATTTGCAGGTTTGCTTCAATCTCCCTCAAATAGCTCAGGAACGACCACTGCACGGCTGCTGACTGCCTGGTCAGGTGTTCGGCCCCGAGAATTTGAAATCCCGGCACAGGGCTGTAGCTGCCCCTGTTTTGCGGCGGTGGGTGTTGGGTCAGCCACGCGGCGATCGAACCCCAAGGATTTGGATCGCTCAAGTCGAGTTCCAAACTGACAAATCGGGGGTAGTCGATCGGGGAGCGAGGATCTGAGCCTGCGCTCTCTGCGGCTAATTCTGTCTGCAAGCGGGCTGCCAGACAGTCTCGCAAGCACAAGTCGTCGCAGGCGGCAATAAAAATTTGACGGCGTAAATTGAGGTCGATCGCCTGTTTCAAGCGTTGATAGATCAGCTTGTTTGAGCTAGAAACTTTTTGGGAAGGAATAGACATCAGGAGCAGCCGATTTTAGATTTTAGATTTTAGGTTTTAGGTTTTAGATTTGGGATTGTAGATTTTAGATTGTAGAGTTGAGAGTTGAAATCTTGATCGCTCATAACTCACAACTAAGCCCCGAAGGCAGTCAATCGCACCGGTGATGACTAAAGGATTGTAGATTTTCAATTGGCAATTTTATGTGGGTGACGAACCCGTGTTAGTATTTGCAACCCAAGTCCCTGAACCCGACAGCCAAGAGGAAAACACCAAATTTATGCTGGTCTTATTTAGCTTTCCAGCTCGCTTGGCACGCTTCAGGATTGTCGCAACTACCTGCTTTGTATTGAAACACAAAAACCATGTTTCCTTGGGAAAGGAAAACATGGTTTCTCGAAGGATTATTTAAAATTGCGATTTGAAGCAGCTTTGAGTCTCAGGCCAGTTTTCAGACGGAGGCAGCCACGTACACCAAACCGGCGACTAACATGGCTGCTGCAATACCCATGATGATGTAGTTGCGTTGCTGATTTTTGTTGGGAGGTACGGCTTCATACACCTTCGGCTCTTTAGCAAAGTTGTTCAGGCGTCCATCGTCATCTTTGATGTAAGGCATCAGTCACAATCCTTAATATTTTTGATGTTTACAACTGTACCAAAAAAGCGCCCAGGAAAATTCAGGAATTTATTTTGAGGTGACAGTGCCTGTTTGGGGGGAAGAGGCGATCGCATAATCTTTGATCGGCATTCTGCCTGCTAAGTACGCCAGCCGCCCCGCTTCTGCTGCCATTCCCATTGCTTTTGCCATTGCCGGGGAATTTTGGGCATTGGCGATCGCGGAATTAATCAACAGTGCATCGGCTCCCATTTCCATTGCTCGCGCCGCTTCGCTGGGCGTTCCGATCCCCGCATCGACAACCACAGGAATATTTACCGTGTCAATAATTATTTGAATGTTGGCCGCATTGTTGATCCCTTGCCCTGAACCGATGGGCGAACCTAAAGGCATGACTGTCGCACAACCGACTTCTTCGAGGCGTTTTGCCAGCAAGGGATCGGCATTGATGTAGGGCAAAACGGCAAAACCTTCTTTAACTAATTGTTCTGCAGCTTCCAAAGTGCCGATCGGATCTGGCAGCAAATATTTAGCATCGGGAATCACTTCTAATTTGACAAAATTATTGTCTTCTTGCCCTAAAAGTTTCGCCATTTCCCGCCCTAAACGAGCTACTCTAATCGCCTCATCCGCAGTTTGACAACCGGCAGTATTTGGCAGCATCCAAATTTTAGTCCAATCAAGAGCCTCTGCCAATCCTTCATGGCCGGGAGCATTTGTTTGTACTCGCCGCACAGCCACGGTAACAATTTCGCACCTGCTAGCGTTGACACTTTGCTGCATTTCTGAAATACTGCGATATTTTCCCGTACCCGTCATCAAACGAGAATGAAAAGTTTTGCCGGCAATAACCAGAGGTTGATCGGAGATAGTTAGGGTTGGCGCTATGTGTCCGTGTTTTGGATCTCCAAAAATAGCATATTCTAGCCCCTTTTCCCATTCTTCTCTGCCTCCGAGCATATTTTCTAGCAGCCAACCTTCTTTATTGGTTAGTTCGTCCCGAGTTACTGCGTAGAGGATCTCTCCAACAATAATCAATCTTGCATCCCGCGGCATATTATTTTTTATACCACTATTTACGATTTCTTCAAATTCTTGAAAAACGCTGCCCATTTTCCCATTCCTCTCTAGTAATTTTTAGAACAGATTGGTTGTTAAAAACCAAAATGATAGTTTGCATGAGATGCTTAACATCCCAATATATGGCTTGCCTGATGCCTTCGTCTATCTCTCGAATGTCGTAAATTTCTATATTTACGTGAAAAATGACTGCATTTGCACTTTGATTTTTGGCTTTTCCCAACCCTTCTTGTACTCTATTTTTGAGATTACTCGACTCTTTTGTTAATTCCTTAAATTCGCAAATTTGACCGTCAACGTCAGCGTCTGGAGTTTTAGTTCCCGACGGTGCTTGTTCGCTCAAAAGTCTAACTCTCTTTCCTATTTTAGCCAAAACTTCAGCCACAAAACTTTCCGAATCATTAAGATTGTGGTGTTGGTGGACGAGCACAAATCCGCCAGCTAGCTCGTCAAAATAATGCCGCCGATATTCTGGTTCTGCATTTTCGTAGATGGCTCTGCTTTGCTGGATGTATTCTGGATTCACCGTTATTGTACTCTTATTGAACTGCGAGCTAGTAGAGTTAACTGCATGAAAGCAACTGTCGAGCAACTGGCTAAAATTGGAATATTTGCCAGCTTAAACCGAACTGAATTAGAGCGATTGCAAGAACACACAGTAATTTGCAGTTACCGACAAGGAGAAGTTGTGATGTATGAGGGCGATCGCATCCCCGAAAAATTATACACTCTTTTGAGCGGTTCTCTGCGGGTTGCAAAAACAGCGGCGGCGGGCAAAGAAACAATTCTCCGCACTTTATTTCAGGGAGATATTTTTGCCGCACCTGCTTTGCTAGGCAACGGCATTGCCCCCGCAACGGTGACGGCAGAAACTGATGTGGAAGTTCTTACCACAGAACGGGAAGTTTTGCTAGCAGCAATTCGAGAAAATCCTGAGATTGCCTTGCGAATATTGGCGGTGTTTAATCAGCGGTTGCAGCAACTGCACGAGACAGTGCACGGTTTGGTGTCGGAAAGGGCGATCGTGCGGCTGGCCCGGTTTATTCATTACTTTGGGGTCGAGCAAGGTACGAAGATGGCGGATAATAGTGTATGTTTAGAAAAACGTTTTCCCTACTATCAAATTGCTCGCAGCATTGGAATTACCTACGAAGAATGCGTGCGGTTATTTAAGAAACTCAAGCCGTTTGTCTCCTACAGTCGAGGCGGTAAAATTATTGTATTAGATTGGGAAAAATTGGAGGATGTCGCCTCTGGAGATGAAATAGACTAAATGTTAAAATCCCAATTCTTGGAGTGCGGGTTTCAAAAACACTATTTGACTGCTAAGCTGTTACGCATTTAAATTGGAAATTCGGGACAGGCTAGAAGCCCGTCCCACAAGAGTTTTATTGATTTTTGACACACAGTTTAAATGTAGAAAAGCTTACTCACTATATAAAACCGCCCCCACAATCTGTGAATCGGGGCGGGTTTATGAGATTATTGATTTTAGGCAAGTATGAAACCCGCCCCCCAAGCAATATTGCGGAAATTAATTGACCTCAGAAAGTGTCAAAATAAACGCCAAATTTTCTTCGGCTTTCAAAGCGTGAAGAGCTTGACCGGGCATGAAGACAAATACCCCCGGTTCCAAAACAATATCCTTGCCTTCCAAAGTCAAAATCCCCTTTCCTTCTATGACATTAACTGTGGCATTCCGTGCCGAAGAGTGTTCCGAAATTTCCGTTCCGGCAGCCAGACAAAATAAACTGTACTGACAATTCTTGTCTTTGACTAAAATTTTGTTCAGGACTCCGGCGGCGGGATATTCAATTGCGTCTCGGAGTTGGATTGCTGAAGATTGTAGCGGTAAAAGAGTCGTAGTCATAGTTTTTGACAATTAATTAATTTGGTCACAAGTCTCGAATTTATCAGTGGCTTCACTTTCTTCTATCGAAAATCAAAAATCGATTGAGTCGGTTAAGATTGTTTTTTGGCAGAGATAACGATGTAGCCTAGATCCTGTTGGTAATGCTGGAAAACTCGACGCATTGCTAAGATACGATCGCGAATTTGCGATCGACTTAAAATATTCCACACAATCCGCACAGTACCCACAAACCCTTCATCTTGCAGCATTCGCGACAAATTTAGGAGGCCCATCGCCCCAGTTTGACACTTTTCTACTTGCAAACCCGCGTTTTGGTAAACAGCAATCCAGCCAGACTCAGACAAAGGCGTTGAATTAGCCCGAGTCACTTCTGATAAAGCTTTTTGAATTTCTGATTCTCGGTTTCTAGCTAAAAGTTCGTGAGAGAGAAACTTGCCGCCTGGTTTTAGCCGATCGCAAATTCCCGATACAATTTTAGCTTTCCCTGACGGCGACTGCATTGTCAGGATAGCTTCAGCCAACACCCAATCAAACTGTTGAGAAATCCGATCCAAGTGAAAAATATCTCCTTCCACAATTTCCACTCGATCGCTCAAACCGGCTGCTGCAACATTAGCACGAGCGCGGGCCACACTGTCGGGATTTTTCTCAACTCCCACTACTTTTACGCCAAAACGTTCAGCCAGGACGATCGAACTATATCCAAAACTAGCAGCCAACTCCAAAACAGTCTCCCCAGGCTGAAAATCCGCCCATTCAAATAACTGTTCCGTAGCAAGTTTCCCCCCCGGCCTCAACATTTTCTTACCCGCCGCGGCCAGAACTTCATGTCCGGGTGCAGTCTTAAAATTGAGAGCAGTATTGGTCATTAAATTGACCTCCTATTTAACCTTACTCTCAGTATGCCAAATTCTGAATAATCTTTCTATGATCTAGCTCATATTCAAATTATCGTAGGCTGACGAACCCTACAATATCAGGAATTATACCATGTCCGCCCCTCAACAATTCGGACTGTTTTTGATTGCCCACAATGGTTTCAGTCGAAATCCCAAAACCCGTACTCGTTGTAGTAGAACTTATTTCTGTTAATCCTGCCAACGAATTCGCTTTAAGAAACAATTGTCTCATTCCGCTCTTTAAAACATTGCTGCAAAACAGAAACAGGCAGCTCATTCAATTGACCAGCTCGCACAAATTCAGCATAAGTATCAGCCTCTATTGCCTGCAAATCCCCTTCGAGTTTGTCGATAGTCATTTGCCACAGTTCAGGAGATTGATCGTACATTTGATTGATTTCTGCTTGCAGCAAGTTTAATTTTTCTTGAAGCTGACTCACGAGATGATTAGAAAACTCAGGCTCGATTTTACGATCGCTTGATACTTCAGATAGATGCTTGAGAACCCGATTGAGAGCAACACGTTGGGCGATCGCCTCCAGATACTCCTGGCGCAACTCCTGGTTGCTCAACAACCCCAGTTTTTCCAGCAGCGCCTTGGTGGTTAAACCTTGTACTAGCAGCGTAAATAAAACTACACCAAACACGATCGCAATAATTTTTGGTCGATCGGGCAGAACATGGGGTACGCTCAAAGCTAAAGCAATCGATACAGAGCCCCGTAACCCTCCCCACCAAATCACAGTTTGATCTGGCAATGAAATTTTAGATTTTCCTAACCAATTGCTCAACCATCCTAGACCAAAAATAGCGATTGCTCGCGTCACAAACATCGCCACTACAGTTATGCCAATCACTCCTAAATTCGCTCCCAAATCAGCAAAACTAATCTGATCGCCAATCAGTAGGAACATGATCGAATTTACAAAAAACGCCAAAAAATTCCAAAATTGTGTTACCGCAAGTCTGGTACTGGGTTGCATACCAATCTGAGAGCCAAAGTTGCCAAATATCAAGCCCATCGTCACCACTCCAATCACCCCTGAACCACCCAATTCCTCCACAATTATATAAGTGCCGTAGGCGGAAACTAAGGTTAACGATTGCTCAACCAAAGGTAAATCAAATGGTTGAGTCAGATAAGAAACTCCAAAACCGATTAAACTGCCGACAACAACCCCAATTCCCACAAAAGCTAAGAAACGCGCAATCAGAATAGGGATGCCAACGTCATCTGTCTCTAGAGAGAATCCCACCAAAAAACTAAACGCAACAATAGCAATGCCATCATTAAATAAACTCTCACCCTCCACCAGTAACGCTAAGCGTTTTTCAACTCCCAATTCCCGGAACAATGCAATGACTGAAACCGGATCAGTAGCAGAGATACTAGCTCCTACCAACAGAGCTATTGCTAAAGAAACTCCAGCTATTTGGTTGAGAGCAAAAGCCACGCCAGCAACAGAAATAACAACACCCAAAATCGCATAAAGAGCGATCGGCACTAAATCCCGCTTGAGTTTAGGCCATTCCAGATTCCAAGCAGCTTCAAACAACAGAGGCGGCAAAAAAATCAACAGAATTAGTTTCGGTGAAAGCGTCACCAGCCGCACATCTATAAAAGCCAAACCCAACCCAACAATTACTAAAAGCAGCGTGTAGGGAATTTTGCTCAGCCACCCAAAGATTTGGGGCAGCGTCGCCACAGTTAAGGAAACCGCTAGCACTAAGAGAAATTGCTTCAGATTGCCCTCGATCGTCACTTGGTCAATTAGAGTTTCTGGGGTCATAGCATTAGGGATAAAATAGTTAAGGTTTCGATTTCGGTCGGAACTTATCCGGCGTTGCACCCCGCACTTCTTCAACTTGACTGACTTGAAAAATTAGGGTAAATTTTTGACCCATTTCTTTTTCGACAAATGCTTCTAAAAGCTGCACTTGTTTGGGTGTCAAAGCTTCGCTGCTGCGAACAATCAGACGAACCTCCGGCGGTTTTGTCAACCAGTTAGTATCAGTTTTAATCAGTTCCACCCGTTGAAAAGTGATAGTTCGGTTAAGCAGCGCCCGCTTCAGACTGACTTCTAGTTGCGCTTGCTCGATCAATTCCGAAAAACTCACCCCCAGAGGAATCACAAGTATAGCCGTCAATGCTAGCGCCCAAAAGAGGGCTTTACGGGCGCGATGCAGGGGCGTGTAGCCGGCAATTAAAGAAGTTAGCATACAGGAGAGAGTAATCCCCAGCAAATTAAGCTGTCAAACATCTAAACTGCATTAACTAAGTTGCCTTTATTTTTTATCTTTCGGTTCCATTTCATAATTAGTC
>NZ_JAUBPW010000061.1:0-43928 GCF_036700965.1 Microcoleus sp. Pol8_D6
ATTTTTGACCCCACCCCAACCCTCCCCTTATCAAGGGGAGGGAGTAAGAAATTCACAAATGATTTAGGATGGCTATACAAGTTAAATACACAACCGCTTAGTCATTAGTCATTAGTTATTAATTGTGTAATTGTTGGTGGTGCGTCGCTTGAAGCTTGGCATTGTTGCCTTCCAGTCTCTACCGCAATTCCCGATCCCCGATGCTCAATTCCCAATTCCCAATTCCTAATTCCCAATTCCCAATTATCAATGTCTCGACCAACATTATATATTGCCATCACGAATCACGGATTCGGCCACGCTGTCCGAGTTGCGTCCGTAGCTGCAAAAGTTCAAGAATTAAATCCAGATATCTTACTAATTATTACAACAACAGCACCTCGCTGGCTGCTAGAATGTTATATTGGTGGCGACTTTATCCACCGTCCCCGCGCTTTTGATGTGGGTGTCGTGCAAGCTGACAGTTTGAATATGGATAAAGACGCAACGCTGGAAAAATTACGGGAAATTCGGAAAAAGCAAAATTCCCTAATTGCGAGCGAAGTTAATTTTATCAATCAAAATCGGGTGGGTTTGGTGCTGGCAGACATTCCTCCTTTGGCAACGCGGATGGCGGCCTCGGCTGGGGTTCCTTGCTGGATGATGAGCAATTTTGGGTGGGATTTTATCTATCGCGATTGGGGCGGGGAATTTCTAGAAATGGCAGATTGGATTGGTGAATGTTTCGGAATGTGCGATCGGCTTTTTCGTCTTCCTTTGCACGAACCGATGGCAGCTTTCCCCAATATTCAAGATGTGGGCTTGACTGGCGGCAATCCTCGCTACAGTAACGACCAGGTTCGGGAAGTATTCGGCATCGAAACACCGCTGGAAAAAACTGTATTGTTGACTTTCGGCGGATTGGGTTTAGAAGAAATTCCTTATCAAAATTTACAGCTATTTAGCGACTGGCAATTTATTACTTTTGATGCGGGAGCTCCCGATTTGCCGAATTTGATTTATGTCAAAAATCAGGAGTTTGCACAATCTTTCCCGATTTTACCGCGTCCGGTTGATATTATGCCTGTCTGCGGGCGCTTAGTTTCTAAACCGGGATACAGCACTTTTGCGGAAGCTTTGCGCTTGGAAATACCTATTGTTTCTATAATGAGAGAAGGTTTTGCAGAAGCTGCGGTGTTGCTGGAAGGGATTCAAAATTATGCGGAACATCAAATCTTGACGGCGACGGAGTTTTTTGAGGGGGATTGGGAGTTTTTGCGACAACCGCTGCATCCGCCCTGTTTGTCGGATAAATTGGATAAAAATGGTACGGAGGCGATCGCCCAAGCTGTTGTAGACTATTTTTCATAAGTGCGATTAGAAATCGATCTTACACAAACAAAGTCTACCTCCGCCGACAGAAGGCTTTTGCATCAGTCTCATCCAAAATCTAAAAGCTAAAATCGAATGAATCACTATCAACAGATACTCAAGATTCAAACTACAGGGAAATCTCTGTGCAAAATCACTCCTAAGATAGAAGATGTGGTGGCGAATTCAGGTATTAAAACGGGACTTTGTAGTTTATTTTTGCGCCATACTTCTGCTAGTTTGGTGATTCAAGAAAATGCTGACCCGGATGTACTTAAGGATTTGGCTAACTTTTTGGCTAAACTGGTACCGGAGGGCGATCGCTACATTCACGATGCGGAAGGCCCAGATGATATGCCAGCCCACATTCGCACTGCGCTGACTCACACTTCCGAACAAATCCCGATCGATCGCGGCAGGTTGCTGTTAGGAACTTGGCAGGGAATTTACCTGTGGGAACACCGCCAGCGGGGTCACATTCGCGAATTAGTTGTTCACGTCAGCGGCACTTGATCGGAATTTGTACCTCGCTGATTTTAGTTGCTTCCGGCGTCATCGGGGAATTGTAAAAAAAGCGGCGCGGCGGCCCGACTATTTCGTATTCGGGATGTTCTTGAAGCCAATCTTTGAGTTTCTGGAGGTTGTTTTCGTAGCTTTCCCAAGTGTAGGCCCCGCGCACGCCGATGCTGACAACTGTCATCGGAGAAGTATCTGTGACTTCTACAGCGGAGTTAACGCTGCTGGGGGCGATATTTGGTTCGGGATAGAGGAACGAAACTTCTGCTTGGGGAACTGCATCGATTTGCCCGGAAGTTTCGGTGTAGCGCGCTTCTACTGGCGTTGTCATCGCAATTTGGTTGTTGCTGATGTGTTGAAATAAGGGATTGAAGGCGATGCCAGTTGCTTGTCGCAAATCGCCCGCGTGGGTGTAGGTGACAGCGCGGTAGTGAGGATATTGCTTAACTTCTATGACCCCAATCTGTGCGGGTTCAGGGAATCCAGTAGGTAATACCATTTGAGATTTAAAAGTTGAGATTTTACATTGAAGAATGGGGAAGACTGACTCCGCAAGGGTTTGGAACTTGCTTGCAGTTGCATTATTTTTGGCAACTGGTATAAATAGGCTGAGATTGTTTGCAGACAATCGTTCAGGTGGCACAATTAGTTTAGCAGTTATTTAAGGCGCTGCTAACTATCGATCGCCTAGAATTAGTTGAGAGATTATTAATTAACCTCGTAATAATACGGACGGCACTGACTAAACAGAGAAACATTAATCTAGTTGTGCTTGAAAAATTAGTTTTTCAGGCGTTTGCTATTTGTATCGGAAAATATTCGGCTGTTGGGCCGATCGAGCTGTGCGTTCTCAGTTATTGCCACGCTGATCGCGTTCAGTAACGCCTATCAATTATGTCGCTTTCAGGGAATGACGTATGAAAAAGATTCTAGTGATTGAGGACGAGCAAGTAATTCGGGAGAATATTCTCAAACTCCTCAAAGCTGAAGGTTTCGACGTGACGGGTGCAGAAAATGGAGCAAAAGGTTTATATGCGGCGGTATCAAATCTTCCCGATGTGATTATTTGCGACGTGATGATGCCAGAACTTGACGGGTATGGGGTGCTGATGGCCTTGCGATCTAATCCTGTTACTGCTACAGTACCTTTTGTTTTTCTCACCGGTAAAGCCGATCGCTCTGAAATGCGGCAAGGTATGGAATTGGGAGCAGATGATTACTTGACTAAACCTTTTAGTAAAGCTGAACTTGTGGGCGCGATATCGAGCCGCTTGAAAAAACAAGAAGCTGTCGCCGAACAGTACAATAGTTTACGCTCGCCAAGCAGCGAATTTAACCAAGATGCCACCGACAAATTAGAGCAGATAAAAACAAGTTTGCGCGACGCACTGGAACGAGAAGAATTCCAAGTTTACTATCAGCCGCAAGTCAATGTCCAGACAGGTAAAATTATGAGCGCAGAAGCTTTAGTGCGCTGGCTACATCCAGAAAAAGGGCTGATTTCACCCGCCGAATTTATTCCCCATGCCGAAGAAACTGGCTTCATTGTAGAGTTAGGCGAGTGGGTTTTGCAGACAGCTTGCAAGCAAATGCAAGTGTGGCAAAATGCTGGTTTTTCGGGGCTGCGGGTAGCGGTGAACCTGTCGCCGCGCCAATTTCACCAACCGGATCTCAGCAGCAGAGTTGCCCAAATTTTAGCAGAAACTGGTTTGCAAGCGAGCAGTTTGGAATTAGAGCTGACAGAAAGTTTGATGGTAGAAGATGCCGAAAGTGCGATCTCCACTTTGCAACACTTGAAAAATTTGGGAGTTTGTATATCTCTTGACGATTTCGGAACGGGGTATTCTTCTTTAAGCTATCTGACGCAATACCCCTTCGATACTTTAAAAATAGACCGCTGTTTTATCAGCAATATCACCGATGGTTGCACCAATGCAGCGATTGTGAAAGCTATTATTGAAATGGCGCACAGTCTCTGTCTTGAGGTAATTGCCGAAGGAGTTGAAACAGAAGCAGAAAAAGATTTTCTCTGGCGCTATAAGTGCGATATAATGCAAGGATATTTGTTCAGTCCTCCTTTGGCGGCAGCGGATTTTGAACAGTTGTTGGTGGCAGGAAAATAAAATATTTATTAAGTCAATATTTGTCCTATAATTAAGTGCGATCGTCGGGGTGGCTTATGGTGGGAGAATCTAGCAGTAACGTTGACTCACTCAAATCAAGCAATAAAAAAAATAAAGATTTTTACCGAGCTGTTCAACTAGCTCTCGTGATAGTTTTTTTAGCTATTTTGTCCAGATTTTTTGTCATTGTCAACGCTGGAGAACGGGGCGTGCTGATGCAGTTTGGCAAAGTGCAAGAACAGGTACTCGAAGAAGGAATTCACGTAATATTTCCCACAGTTTATACTGTAAAAAAGTTGACTGTTAGGGTACAAAAACAGGAAATTTCCGCTGAAGCTTCCTCAAAAGATTTGCAAGATGTTTTCACGGATGTAGCGCTCAATTGGCATATTATACCAGCAGAAGCAAATGCTATTTTTCAACAAATAGGTGACGAAAGAGAAGTTATTGATCGCATTATCGATCCGGCAGTTGAAGAAGTATTAAAAGCAGTTATGGCAAAATACACGGCGGAAGAAATTATTACTAAACGGGGAGAAGTTAAAGCCGCAGTTGATGATTCTTTGACCTTGAGGCTGGTTACATATCACATTGCCGTTGACGATGTTTCTTTAGTACACGTTCACTTTTCTGAGCGGTTTAGCGAGGCAGTGGAGGCGAAACAAATTGCCGAACAGGAGGCAAAAAGAGGGGAGTTTTTAGCGCTGAAAGCAGCAAAACAGGCGGACGCTAAGGTGAATTTAGCCAAGGGAGAAGCCGAAGTGCAAAGGTTGCTGCGGGACAATTTGACTCCGGAACTTTTGGAAAGGCAGGCTATAGAAAAATGGGATGGGAAATTGCCGCTGATTATTGGTGATGGGGGTAAAAATTTATTGGACTTAAGGAAATTGGTTGAGAGATAATTATAATCCTAGATGCAGGGGTTGCCAGAAACCGGGTTTCTTTACGAAAATACAGGGAGTTTAGCTTTTTATGTGGGTAAAAAACCCGCTTTCTTGAGTATTCGTGCGGCAGTCCTGAATTACCAATTACCAGCACCTTAAGTTAATATCTGTTCAAAAGCTTTAGTAATTCTAGTTTGAAAACGCTGTCGGTGCTTCAGTTTTAAAACAGGTTTAATTATTTCCATACCTACATTAGAACTTGGTTGGCTATCTATAATTTTAATCGATCGCAGTGTAGATAGCTGCAATTCTTTTTTTACCATCAATTCAGGAATAGCCGCTGCACCTGTGCCGCTTTCCACCACGGCTTTTACCATTTCGCTGCTATTCAAAACTAAAGTTACATTTAATTCATTTGGATTAATGCCCCAACTTTGCAAAGCTTGTTCCAACATTTGCTGAACTCCAGAACCAGCTTCTCGCATCACCCAATCCGTTTTCGCAATTTCCCCTAAACTCACATATGTTCGTTCAAACCAAGGGTGAGATTTGCCAACTACAATCAGCAAGCGTTCGCTGCCTACAACTTCTTCTTCCAGAGTGATTTTAAGCGAAGCTTTGATGTCTCCCGTCACTAAACCCAAATCAAATGTTCCTGTGGCCGTCCCCGCACAAATTTCTTCGGCATTTGCCAAAGTACAATTCACGCAAATACCAGGATATTTCTGTTTAAACTTGCTAATTTTATCAGGCAACCAATAATTGCCAATTGTCAGACTACAACCCAAGTTTAATTCGCCTCGCTGCAAGTCATTCAACTCCCGCAAACCTCTCTCAGTCAAAGCAACTTGGTCGAGAATTTTCTGAGTTTCAACTTGCAGCAACTTCCCAGCATCTGTGATTTCGATGCGGCGGCCGATGCGGTGAAATAGTTTTACTCCGTATTGCGCCTCTAAGCTTTGGATTGCCGCGCTGACAGCGGGTTGCGTGATGTAAAGTTCTTCCGCTGCGCGGCTGAAGTGCAGGTGTTCCGCGACAGCTAGAAAAACTCGCAGTTGATCAAGCGTCATTCCGGCCATGCTGAGTACCCTTTTACTAAATACAGTTATTTTTTGACATTAAAATCTCTGGCGGCTAAACTTTGACCTGAACTTTTCGATCGAGTCTCTGGTACAGGCTGGAATTCCCCAAAAAGCACGGTTGTCAGCCGCTATTTAAATTTTCCTTTTAACATCAAGGGTTTGGGCTGGTGGCGACAGATAGGTCTCGTCTTCCAACAGTTCTTTTGCCACGGCACTGCATCACTTGTATTTATTAATTCGATAAAAAAGACCATTTGATTCTACCTGTCAAGAGCCTTAAGGTGATACTTAAGCTTTTAACGCAGAGCCCGACGCTGAAGCAGCACCGACAAGTTTAAGCCGATCGCCAAAAGTCGATCGACAAAAAGAGAGAAGATAAATGACCAAGAAAACGCCAAAAAATCACAGTACCCACGGCTTAAAGCCGGACTGCCTATCCTTCGGGGAGGTTTTAGCTCAATCCTTTGCCGTCATTGCACCTACAACTATACCCGCATCTAATATAGGTTTAATCGTCGCTCTTTCGGGTAACGGGGCTTGGCTGAGTTTTGCGATCGGCTTGATCGGCCTAGTATTTGTCAGCATCAATATCAACCAATTTGCCAGCAGATCGGCTTCTGCCGGTTCTCTTTATTCTTATATTGTTAAAGGACTAGGCCCGACGGCCGGCGTAATTTGCGGCTGGAGTTTGGTACTGGCTTATCTATTTACTGCGATGGCCGTTTTGTGTGGTTTTGCCAACTTTACGGGTACTTTCATCGGTCATTTAGGCATCCATCCGTCACCGATTACGCTGTTATCGATTGGGGCCGGGGTTGCTTGGTATGCAGGTTATAAAGATATCCAACTCTCAGCTATGGCGATGCTGTGGCTGGAGGGAGCATCAGTGGCGGCGATCGCACTTTTAGGAATGATCATCTGGGCGCACAAAGGTTTTGCCCTGGATATGTCCCAACTGACTTTGGAAGGCGTAACTCCGGGGAACATAGCGACGGGACTTGTCTTAGTAATGTTTGGTTTCTCTGGCTTTGAAAGTGCGACATCTCTGGGCGACGAAGCGAAAAAACCCTTAAAAAATATCCCCAGGGCTGTCATGGGCAGTGCTGTGATGGCAGGCTTATTCTTCATTTTGATGACCTATATTGAGGTTTTGGGTTTTAGCGGTACTGGAGTTTCTATTACTCATACTGAAGAACCTCTGAGTTTTCTCGCGCAACAAGTGGGCATGGGTTGGCTGGGAGAGTTAGTGGCTTTCGGCGCTTTATTTAGCTTTTTTGCTTGCGTACTCGGCAGCATCAATCCAGCGGCGAGAGTGTTTTTTATGATGGCGAGGCACGGTTTGTTTCACTCTTCATTAGGTGTAGCCCATTCGTCTAATAAAACTCCCCACGTTGCAGTAACGATGTGTACATTTCTGACATTTTTAGTGCCTGCTGTGATGTCTATGTTTAACATCAAACTGTTCGATTGTATGGGTTATTTGGGGGCAATTTGCAGCTACGGATTTTTAACCGTGTACGTCTTAATTTCGATCGCCGCCCCGGTGTACCTGCACAAAATTGGTAAATTGCGTGTGCGAGATGTGCTGTTCTCCGTGGTGGCGATCGCATTTATGATGATTCCGATTGCGGGCAGCGTGGGCATTCCCGGCAGCACTATGTTCCCACCTCCAGAAGCTCCTTACGATGCGTTTCCTTACTTGTTCTTGATGTACTTGGTGGTTACTTGCGGATGGTTTTTCTGGCAGCGCCTGCGTTCTCCTGAACTCGCGGGCTCGATGCAGCAGGGTATTGACGCAATTCATGCCAAGTTCGAGGAAGAAAATGCAATTTACGGCGGTGTTCGATTGAAAGCCGTCCCCTTTGACAGTGAGCGTTTTTGATTAGCAGTTACCCGTTCGCTGTTCGGAGAAAGAGTTTTTAAGCAACTGGGTTTTTACTGAGATATTGCAGAATTGTCAATCAGCATTTCAAGGGCAGTGCTCAGCTCAATAGCTCGCAATAAAATTTAATTTTTGTGGAACGAGCCGGAGAGCCCGTTCCGAAGATACGATCCCAGCAAGTACAACGAAATAAAAAATCTGAGGAGACACAGAAATGAATGAATTACTAACAGCATTTTCTACGGCAATAACAGCTTTTACTGCTACGAATCTAGACGATATTCTGATTCTGCTGCTGTTTTTCTCGCAGGTAAATGCAGTATTTCGGCGCAGGCATATCGTCTTCGGTCAGTTTCTGGGCTTTACTGCACTGGTTTTGGTTAGCCTTCCCGGCTTTTTTGGCAGCTTAATATTTCCGCCAGATTGGATCGGAATGCTGGGTTTGCTGCCAATTGCGATCGGGCTTAGCCGCTTGCTGAATCCAGAAACCGACGATTCCGAAGTTGAGGCAGAAGTAGAGCAATCTGAGAAATCTTTTTTTAGAAGTTTTTTGTCTCCTCAAACTTACAGCGTAGCAGCGGTGACGGTGGCAAATGGGGGCGACAATATCGGGATATATATGCCGCTTTTTGCTAGCAATACTCTAGAAGGTTTGGCGGTGGTTCTCACTGTATTCTTCGGGATGGTGGGCGTTTGGTGCTACGCTGCTTATCGGTTAATTCAGATGCGGGCGATTGCGGATAATTTGACTCGCTACGGCAATCAGCTTGTGCCTTTTGTTTTGATTGGATTGGGAATGGCGATTCTGGTCAAAAGTGGCACTCTGGCTAGTCCAACTTTAAGTATAATATCTTTAGTTGGTTGCTGTTTCTGCTTGATAACTATGAGCAGAAGTAATGCCAGCGAACCTGAAGTTGAGAAAAGTTTAAGGGACAGCACATGAATTGGATTGCAGCAGCGATTATTGCCGGGATGACATCTTTTGCCGCAACCAATATCGACGATATGGTGATTTCGATGCTGTTCTTCGCCCAGGTAAATGATACTTTCCGCCCCCGGCATATCTTTTTCGGTAAGTACCTCGGATTTGCAGCACTCATCGCTGCTAGTTTGCCCGGTTTTTTTGGCGGCTTAATTGTTCCGAAAGCTTGGATTGGCTTGCTGGGTTTGGTTCCGATCGCGATCGGCCTCAGTCACTTAGTCAAGAGAGAAAATGAGGAAAATGACGTACAAGCCGTATCGGGCGAATTTAACCGTCAATCTAACTCATCTGTGCTATCAAAACTAGCAAATCTTTTCAATCCCCAAACTTTGAATGTGGCTGCGGTAACAGTGGCGAACGGGGGAGACAACATCGGCATTTATTTGCCACTGTTTGCTAGCAGCAATTTGCCGAGCTTGATGGTGATTTTGGCGGTTTTCTCGGTGATGGTAGGTGTTTGGTCTTATGCCGCTTACTGGTTAACTCGTCACAGGGCGATCGCCCCTCTTTTGACTCGCTATACCAAGGCTGTTGTCCCTTTTGTATTGATTGGCTTGGGAATATTCATTCTGATTGAAAGCGGTACTTATCGCCTGCTCCCGGCATTTCAATTTAACTAAAAATTAGCTTCGGTTCCGCTACTTACATCCCTCTCTAGGTAGATAACTTTTCCGAGGTTTATAATTTACAACTCATCAGTTTTACCTTACCAATTGTTTTCTTAAAATGGTGTCTAAATTACTTGCCATAGATCACAAAATATGCTAAGTTAATAATGAACTAATTAACCGAGCTAAAAGCAGCTTCAAACTAATTTAGCCTCGAATTTTTACGAAAGTTCAAGCCATTTTGTGAGCTAGCAAGTTGCCAGACTTAGGCAAGAATATACCTGTCATTTCACTAAATCCTGTAGTGGTGAATCCAACTCAGCTAAAAACTTGAGGAGGAATCCTTAAAATATCGCCCGAACACTTTGCCACTACCCCACACCGATCGACTTTGACAATAGGTATAATCCTAAAAAACCCGAATTTTCGATTCTGCAAAATTTGGTTTCTCAGGCCAACCAGTTAAAGAGAGTTCGTTTTTGCCTAAGTCTTAAGATAGCAAGCAAACAGAAAGTTGAAAAAAACCTGACAATCTAGAAAAGGACAAAAATTGTGAAAATCTTCAAATTTGTTTTAGTGCTCTTAGTAATGACCGCCAATTTAGTATTCGTTCCCCCCTCCTGGGCCGACGCTCCAAAAACGCCGAAATATGCGAGCAATCCCGACTACATAGAGGTGACTCAAGCTCTAAACACTCTCAGGACAGCGAAAGATGCACCCGATACCGCCCAGACTTATACCCCTGAGCAACTTCAGCAAAAAATCGCTCAATTGGAGTTTCAAAAATACACTTTAGAAACGGGAAAACCTTGGGGTCAGTGCCGCAACGAGACAGGAAAAACCCTGGCTGTCTACGGCCCGAAAGGCAAAAAAGCTGCTTCTTCTACTTACGAGAATGCCCTTTATTTTCTAGCTGACGGCCAAACAACTGAACATAAATGGGATTGCGATGGAATTTATCTACCCAGCGATATCAAAGCAACCGATTTAAGAACTACCGATCAACCTTCAGAAGAATTGACGGGCGGTATAGCTGTTAAGATAGTTGACGGAACTCAAGTTGTAGCCAGAGCTAATCCCGATACGGGGGCTGTAGAATTCAACGTTCCTACTGCTAAGGTTTTCCAGCCTGGGGATGCGAATTGGTTTGTTCCTGATGTGACTCAGGCTTACATAGATACGCAAGTTCCCAACGCACCAACTGAGGAAAATGATTAGTTTTGATGAAGTTGTAATGCGATCGGCTGTGTAAAGCCTGTTCCAACGCAACAACCCGCCGGGGATAGATCCCCGGCGGATAATCGTCCCAGCGGAAATATATCAGTTTACCTTCATATTTGGAGTTAATCTTAAAAGGCTAATCTATGCTATTAAATTGGAAATCCACGAAAGTAAATACAGAAAAGATTAGGCGACCAAATCCGTCGCGGGTGCGGGATCACTTGGCAAACGAGCGCACTTATTTAGCATGGATGCGGACAGCAATATCGCTGATGGGTTTTGGCGTAGTTATCGTCCGTCTTCGCACCTTCCATGCCCCTCTGCTGCCAACTCCCGGCAATGGTTGGAAGTTGGGTTTGCTTTTTTCAGCAGTGGGTTTGCTGACGGTGTTATTCTCAACTAAGCACTACTTCGGCGTCCGCCACGATATCGATTACGATACTTATGAACCTACGGATCGCTGGGTAATTCTTTTCAGTCTGGCGATCGCCATTTTAGGCGCTGGGGTAATTTATTATATGTTCACCGTTCCTTCTAGCTTAGAAGGTTTGATGGCACCTGAATAATGGTGGCCGTTTAATATGAATATTAAAGAGTTCGATCGCGTGCAATTATCGTTCCAACCGATGCAAGTAGATGATGAGAAACCAAAGCAGCCCAATCTGTCGCGGGTGATCGATCGATCGGCAAATGAGCGCACCTTCTTAGCATGGATGCGGGCCGCAATCGCCCTCATGGCTTTTGGCGTCGTCATCATCCGACTTCGCGTCGTGCAAATGCCCGTACATTACCGTCAGGCGATGGGGTGGAAGTTGGGTTTAATCTTCTCTCTAATAGGTTGGGTGACAGTCTTAATCTCAACTAAGCACTACTTCACCGTTCGCCACCAAATTGACCACGATACCTACAATCCCCCAGACGCCATGGTTTTATTTTTCAGTTCCGCTGTGGGCTTATTGGGAATTGGAGTAATTTATTCAATTTTGGCAACCGCCCTGAGCCCAAGTAGTTTTGTAATACCCGATTGATTGTCAACAGGAGTTAATCATGAATAGCGATATAGTTGCCACGAGTGCTTCCATTCTCATCTTAGGTGCTGCTATTTGGGCCGCATTCGTAGTGCTGGAGACGGTCGCGAAAATAGTCCCTAAATTGCTAGGCGTGACAGTCGCGATCGGGCTTTTGCTCGTTTACCTGCAATTTTACTGGGGTATCGATGTTGCATATCTTTGGCAAACTGTCAAGCATTTGCCTGAAGCTTTCAATTTCTCGATCGCAGCCTAAACTCACACCAGGCAGTATTCTCAACAACCCCTCCCGGATAGATATTTTTCTACCAAAAACAAAGTATATTCAGCCGATCGCCAACAAAATACGGTAAGTCGATTGACTTACTAGACATAACTCAGCTTTGCTGTTAAACTACGGTAAGTCGATCGAGTAATGAGCTATTAAAGTGGAAAACGCTAAAAAAGTCATTGAAGAGTACCAGCTTGCCGGACAACTCACCCAACAGTTGCCAGCAGCTAAGGGCTTGAAGGAAGTCTGGTTTAAAAAAATCCGAGGCGGGTTGCTTCTGGCAATTGGATATTTGCTATCACCGCTGTGTTGGTGGAACGACATATTTTTCAATCTGCCAATTGCCTACGCCTTTGGGTATATCTTTAGTTGGCTTTCCCCAGATTTACTGTTTCCTTGCACAATTGTCGGCTACTGGCTTTCCAATATTGCGGGAATTCTGTTGATGCAGCTAGGAACTTTAGATGTTTTGGCCGACAAACCCAAGGAAAAAAACCTCAAAAAAGAGTTATTGACGGGTTTAGTTTCCTCAACAGTCTTCACTATTGTCATTGTGGCATTGATTCATTTTAATGTTCTCGATACTCCTGATTTATTTGCCGGCAAGCAGTCGGTTAACCTCAGCTCTACTTTACCTATGACGATCGTTACTTCCAGGTAGAAAGTAGAATCTAAACCCTCAATAAATCTAGAATTTTCAATCAGTTACACAGGTAGATTTAAGAAAATCAGGGAGCTTTTACACTACATTTTTTGTAGCTTTATTTATTTGCATTTACTTACGATTGCCAAGAATTTTGTATCTAAACGCGCGTAAAAGTCAAGCGTTAAAAAGCAAAATTTATAGCGGTAAATATTGAAATGCGAGTGATCTTTTGCCTGTGTAGCTGTGTTGCAGGAGCCACCCAAGTTATCTATTTGTTGGTTTCCAGCGCTTAAATACACAGTTTTTGGGCATAACCGTGAACTACTTATTACTATCCTTTCTCAGCTTTTTTGTGGGCATTATCGTTGGTTTGACCGGAGTTGGGGGAGCCTCACTCATCACCCCAATGTTAATTTTTGTTTTCCAAATTCCAGCATCAATTGCTATTAGTTCTGATGTCGTAGCTGCCACATTAATGAAAGTTGTTGGCGGCTTCAAACACTGGCAGCAAAAAACCCTCGACTTGCAAGTAGTTAAGTGGCTGGCTGTGGGCAGCGTGCCGGGTTCGCTGACTGGCGTGTGGATTTTACACTGCATCAAATCCAGCGTAAATCAGGACTTAGACAGCATATTGCTGCGGTTTCTGGGAGTAGCGATCGCCCTAATTGTCGCTTTATCGTTGACCCAATTAGTGGTCAAAACATTTTTCCCTAATTTTAAATTACCTTCGCCCCCTGAATGGGACTTAAATACTAATTATGGTCGTTTTTGTACTGTGGGTGCAGCAGCAATTTTAGGCTGCATAGTGGGAATCACTAGCGTTTCTTCCGGTTCGATGTTTGCACTGCTGCTGATTGCTTTTTTCCGCCTGGATACTTCTAAATTGGTGGGTACAGATATTTCGCAGGCGGCAATTTTGTTGATGTTTACATCTCTGGGACACCTCAGCCTCGGAACAGTAGACTGGAGTTTAGTATTGCCAATTTGGTTGGGTTCGGTGCCGGGAGTTTTAGTAGGAGCTAAATTCTGCCAGATTATGCCTCAACGCCCGCTAAAGTTTGTGATTTACGGAATGTTGGCAATGGCGAGTTGGAAGTTGTATCAAGTCTGAAAATTAGGGGTAGTGCCAAGAATACCTACCCCTAATTTGCAAGGGCAACCACGGGGATTGCCCCTACTACGTATTAATAATTGCTGACTAATGCTTCGAGTTCGCGGACTGAAGGCAATTCTAAATCTTTGAACAAGACTGTGCTGAGGTAGCGTTCGCCATAAGAAGGCTGCACAAAAACTATCAGTTTTCCAGCATTTTCGGGACGCTGGCCGACTTGAATTGCAGCACACAAAGCGGCGCCGGCAGAGATTCCTGACAACAATCCTTCTTCTCTGGCAAGTCGGCGACTGTAGGCGATCGCATCTGCGTCGCTAACTGCGATAACCTCATCAATTAACTCTGGTTTCAAGACTTCTGGGATGAATCCTGCGCCAATCCCTTGAATTTTGTGAGCACCAGATTTACCTCCAGAAAGCACGGGGCTGGTGGCGGGTTCAACTGCGATCGTCCTAAAACTCGACTTTCGCTGTTTAATTACCTCAGCAACTCCAGTAATCGTACCGCCGGTGCCAACTCCAGCAACTAAAAAATCTACTTTACCTTCTGTATCTTCCCAAATTTCCTCGGCCGTGGTTTCCCGGTGAATTTTCGGATTAGCGGGGTTGCGAAACTGTTGCAGCATGAAAGCGTCGGGGGTTTCTTCTACAATTTCTTCCGCACGGGCGATCGCGCTTAACATCCCTTCATGTCCGGGAGTTAATTCTAACTGAGCTCCGTAAGCTTTCAGCATTGATCGGCGCTCTAAACTCATCGTATCCGGCATTGTTAAAATCAGACTGTACCCTTTCGCCGCCGCGATCATTGCCAAAGCAATTCCAGTATTTCCTGAAGTCGGTTCAACTAAAATAGTTTTCCCCGGTTGAATTAACCCTGCATCTTCTGCAGCCTGAATCATGCTCGCTGCAATCCGATCTTTCACCGAAGCAGCCGGATTCATCCCTTCCAATTTGGCCACAATTTGAGCAACTACTCCTTCGGCTTGGGGAATTTTGTTGAGCTGAACTAAAGGAGTTCTGCCAATTATTCCTGTAACATCCTTAGCAATTTTCATGGCTTAATTTTTCTCCAATTAAATGTAGTACATGGGATGTGCTTGTTTGCGAACATCCCGCTGTTCGCACAAATCTTGTAATGTGTATTTGCCCAAAACAGCCCAAGATGCCTGTTGAGCTTCCTGCCAGATTTCTAGCACCGCAGTTTTTTCTATTGTTACAGATTCCGAAACTTTTTGGATCTTGCCGCTCCCTTCGCCTTCGAGACTCGAAAACACCTCTAGCAAAGTAATCTGCCAAGGCTCTTTCGCCAGCAAATAACCGCCTTTAGCACCCCGCAGACTCTGGACAATACTTGCACGCCGCAACACGGCCAGAATTTGGTCTAAATAGCGTTCCGGTATCTCTTGAGAAGCAGTAAGTTCGTTCACTGTTAGGGGCGAATCATTCGGGTGGTGACTCGCCAATTCCAAGAGCGCTAACAGGGCGTATTCTACTCTAGAAGATAGTTCCACATTCCCCACTGGCGATCGAGTTTAAATTGTACATTATATAATAGTACACAATTCCGGTAGATCTACAGGTGTTAGTATATTTTTATTACAAAAACGGTTGGAGAAATCCCGTGAGCAACGTAAATGTAGGTTTAAGCTGTCGGCACTGTCGGTATTACGAGCAGCACGGGCACAGGGGCGGAAACTGCCTGATGCTCGGCGTGGGGGTACAGGGTGGGTGGAAAGCTTGCCCATTCTTGGTTCCACCCTTTGCACCGTCTTGGGAACACCCCGAAGCGGGTAGAGCCCGAAAGTCTCAAATTTTGCAGGGAGCGAGTATTTTACAGGCAATACCGCCCCCTTAAAGTAACTACTAAGTAGGTAGGCGGATATATGCTGTGTCATAGTTAAGTTTATCCAGACTCACCTACTTAACCGCAGTCAACAGGTGCGAGATCTCGCATCTGTTGGCAGTGAGAAGAAAGAAATCAACACAAACAAAAAAGCAAGGGCAAAAATCGCACTTGCTTTTGAACTTATTGACGAGTCGATGAGAAAATTTAATAAACGCACATTCGATACAAATTATCTGTTGCCCAGACCATTCTGAATTTGAGCGAAGATTGCACCGTCACCTTTGAACAGGGACGATTTTAACAGAGCGGCTGATTTAAGAGAAAATACTGGCAAACCAGTTTTTTTCTTAAATGGCTGCAAGACACTATCTGCGAGATGATGATTCCGCATAGATGCTTCTTAGTTCCTCTGGTTTTTCTCAGATCGATTGATCGCATAATTAAGTTTAATGCGCTTGATATAGGGCAAATGCAGCCTGATGAGATTTGCCCGGATAATCTATAAGATTTCGCTGATGTGGCAATTCTTATTAATGGCAACAGTGGCAAGATTGAGAGACTGTTTTGCTAGCAGTTTGGCGATCAATCTTTGAGTGCGATCGCCACCTCTCTCTACTTAATCTAATACATTACACTGTTAAATACTAAATGTTTATAGGAAAATCGTAGTTAATTTTTTAAGGCGCGCTTGGCGGGAAAACGCGACATCTGTAGGGACAAAGGCTTTGCCTTTGTCACTACCCGCAGGTCGATCGCCTATTCATGTTGGAAATTAATTCTCAAGTCGCAAGAGCGATCGCAATTTAATTCCCGCAACGCTGCCCAACAAAGCAGTCGCAATCCACAGCCAACCGTGCAAACTGGTAGAAGCAATACCGCTAAAAAAAGCGCCGACATTGCAGCCAAAAGCCAGCAACGCTCCGTAACCCATCAGGAAACCGCCGCTCAAAACCGCTGTAACTTTGGGTAACGACAGGTTTGTTTTGACGGTGAATTTGCCAGCCAAAGCCGCCGCTAAAACTGCTCCCAAAACAATGCCAAAATTCATCACGGAAGTAACATCAGCAAAAATGCCTTTTTGCAAGGATTCCAACTTGTCGGGAGTATTCCAAAACGGGTTAGTTGCGGGATTCCAGCCGAAAGCACTAGCAAGTTCTGCGGCCCACAAAGTAAACCCCCAAGTCACTCCCCAAGGCCTGCCGTCAATTAACAGTTTTACCCAGTTGAGAAAGGCAAGGGCAAAGGCTCCGGCAGCGAGAGACCAAGGCCCGTAAAGCCATTGATTCTTGATGTGAGATTGAGGAGTTTTAATGATAAAATCTGCTGTTAAGGGTTGCTTGCCATTGGTGCGATTCCACTGCCAGAGGGCGATCGCAATTAACAGAAATACGCTTAGCTGCAAGATGACTGCGGGCATCCATCCCAAAGTTTTTCCTAAAGATATCGGTGGTAGCGAGGGCAAATGCCACAAATGTCTGGTCAAACTTCCTGCAAATGAACCGATGCAAAAAGTCAGCAGCGTTAACAGCATTGACGTGCTGCCGCCACCAATTGTCCAAAGCGTGCCGCAAGCGCAGCCGCTGCCCAATTGCATTCCAATTCCGAATAGAAAAGCGCCGATCGCATTTTGCCAGCCCACAGGCGCAACAACTCCGGCTATTTTGTGTCCGAATGCCTCTCCTGATGCAAGTACGGGAGCAAAAAGTACAGTAGCAATTCCTAACATCAACAAGTGCGCTAAAACACCTGTAATATCGCGATCAGCAAATAATTTGCGGTAAGCAGAAGCAAAGCCAAAACTTGCATGATACAAACTCGCGCCCAGCAAGCCTCCAATCAGAAATAAAACGCTCTGCCGCCAGCCGTAGGCGCTCAAACCGGCCGCACCAGCAGCAAATAGCGTCAGTATCAGAGCTAAAATCGGACGCTGCGATCGGGGCTGCGAAGTTTTTGTCAGCGGTGAAAGAGCAATTTCTGCGGTGTTATTCACAATAAAATACTTGACTCCAAAAACAACTGTAAAGCGAGGCAGAGCCTCCATTTTAGCGCTAAGTTTTTCGCGGCGAAGTCTCCGATTTTTCATCGGGTTGTTCGCTAGGAGTGCAAGCAACGGAATTATCTGCTTGTCTATGCTCAGCTATTGTGGATAAACCAAAGCCAATCGCGCTGATTATTCCGAGTATTGATATCGAGATAATTACTGTTTTCATTCTACATCTTCGGTCAACTTTTAGCCAAAATTGCTGTTAACTACAGATTTATTTTCTACACTGCTTGTTCCGGACCAGTTTCTACAGGTAAATTAGTCTGACTGTATTCAGTCCAAGAACCTTCGTAGATTCTGACTTTCGGATAGTTCAGCAAGTGTTTCAAAACTACATATTGCAGCGTTGCTTCCCGCCCCGTACTGCAAGTAACGATGATGTCGCTGTTGCGATCGATATTTTTAGCTGCCAAAATCTGCTTGATTTCGTCGAGAGACTTCAACTTGTGCGGGTTTTCAGCATCGGTAAAAGTCGGCCAGGGAATGTTGCGAGCGCCGGGAATGTGTCCGTTGCGCGTCCAGATTTTTTCTTCCCCTTGAAATAGTTTTTCCGGTCTGGGATCGATGAATGTGACGCCTGCTTTGCCAATTAAATTTTTGACTTCATCCAGGGTGACACGAATTGATTTGTTGTCGCGCACAGTCAGTGTACCAGCCACGTATTTTGGAAACTCTTTCGTCACAGTTTGAGCTGCTTTGTAACCCGCATAACCTCCGTCGATAACGGCGATATCCGAGTGTCCCAATCGCTCCAATACGTAAGCAACCATTGTCGCGCCTAGAATGTCTCTGCCGTCGGAATAAACTAAGACCCGGCTTTTGTCTGTTACTCCTGCCCGCGACAGTAATTGCCCCAGTTTATCTGGCGTTAGATACTGTACTGGCAAACCGCTGTCCGGCCCGCGCAAGGTGTTGTCGGCGATGTTGACTGCGTTGGGAAGATGCCCGATAAAGTAGTCCATTGGATTGGTGCGGACATCGAGAATTCGCAGGTTGTTGTCGCTGGAGTTTTGGGCAACCCACGCGGGGGAAACGAATTGAATTTTACTTTTTGATTCCGCTGCTTGGGTTGGAAAAAATGGGAACAGAGGAATTGCGATCGCTAGCACTGCTAGGACGGCAATTAATGCCCCTATTTTGTTTCTTTTAAATCGAGCTTTCAGGAATTTAGTTTTCATTTTCTTTCCTCTTGCATTGTCTCTGTCGAAAAGCACAAAAAGCTCCTCGCTCCTAGAGAGCCGATCGCTCCCTCCCGGAATCACCTTAAATTTGATTGACTTACCGTATATTATAGGTATAGCTGTTGATTGTTGCACAGACAGTCTCAGAAAGTCAATAGTTTTTTTTTAGTAGCGAAGGATACAGGAATTTTGGGGCGATTCCCTCCGGAATAGCTTCGCACGCGCGTGCGAATTTGCCCGTGTCAGCAACGGGCTCGCGAGCACGGGGCGAGACATTGATTCTACCCTTAGATTTCGTAGTGCCACACCTCGGAAGGTTGCAGAATAATCCGGTGGAGCGGCAGACGATCTATCAAGCCTTGCTGCTCAAAATGACCGAGGGTGCGAGTGACTGTTACGCGACTTGTGCCGATGATTTCTGCAATGTCCTGATGCGTTAAAATCATATCTATCAGATGTCCTTGCTCTACCTCAGAACCAAACCTCTTAGCCAGCCAAGTTAATAGTTGATAGAGCATAAAATCAACTCTTTTGTAACCTCGCATTACCATAAAAGCTTCAGCCTGCTGAATGTGAGTGAGCAAAATATCTCTATTTAGCCAGCGATCGCCAGATAATAGAATTGCCTCGACTTTAGTGAGGCATTCAATTTGAAAAGGATCGCATTTTGATATCGGTTTGCCGATCGTATCACCAGGCCCCCACAATCCCAAGGTGATAATTGTGCCATCTTCAAGCCACGTTACAGTTCGCACTACTCCAGTTTCAATTCGCCACAAAGCATTGCTTCTGTTCGGCAAGTGCGAGCGGCGAGAGAATATATGTCTGCTCGTTTCATCAAATGTTTTAGTGGAGAGAGAAGCAATAGTCATAGCCAGTTAGTGAATAAATTAAAGTTAGTTTGTACCAGGGTAGCAGGATAGTCTTGTCGGCAAAACTCTATATAAATTAAAATTTAACTAGATTCCTGCACCATCTAAAAAATCTGTAATGAATAAATTAGAATACATAAATAATTCATGTTTTTCTGCCTCTTTTTGCTCTAATCCAGTTGGTGTTAGCGGAGATAATTGAGAGTTCAAAAAAGCAACCTGCTGTTCTAAATTCTTAATTCTATCGAACAAAGCTCGAATCGCTTGAGCTTCCAAATCCGGTAGACCTTGAGAATTTTGAGCATCTTCCACCTGCTTTTTCCGAGAGATGATGCGGCCGGGGATTCCCACAACTGTGCAATCGCTAGGGACATCCCGCAGTACTACCGAACCCGCACCAATCCGAACATTATTGCCAATTTGAATATTGCCTAAAACTTTAGCACCTGCTCCTACCACTACATTTTCTCCCAGCGTTGGATGCCGTTTTCCTATTTCTTTACCCGTGCCGCCAATGGTCGCTCCTTGATAAATTACAGCATAATCTCCAACGATCGCCGTTTCGCCAATGACCACCCCCATACCGTGGTCGATAAACACCCCCCTACCAATTTTTGCTCCTGGGTGAATCTCAATACCTGTTAAAAAGCGACTCAGTTGGGAAATTAAGCGCGGTATAAACGGCAGGCCAGCCGAATAAAGCCAGTGTGCTATCCGGTGCAAAAAAAGTGCTTGCAGTCCCGGATAGCAAAATAATACTTCCAGCCAGTTACGCGCCGCAGGGTCGCGTTCGTAAATAATTTGCAAGTCACTGAACATATTTACTCTCGCCGTGTTTTGGTTATACAGTATCGGCCGTGCCGACGGTTTAAGCTGCTTAAAGCAGTATTGGTTTTGGCATTATTACATATAATACTGTAATCCGACCAAATTACAGTAGTTAATGAGAAAAAAATTTTCCTTTCCCAGCCCCTTCTATGCTGCCTCCGATATTTTCCGCGAAACAAACGGTAGTGCTTGTCTGACTTCTTGTCGCAGCGGAATCTCGATCGAGAATTCCGTCCCCAATCCCGGTGTCGAATCGCAGCGCAGCGTACCTTTGTGCTTTTCTACGACAATTTTATAGCTGATGGACAGTCCCAATCCTGTCCCTTTTCCGACCGGTTTCGTCGTAAAGAAGGGGTCAAACAGCCGTTTTTTGACATTTTCTGCCATACCGGGGCCGTTGTCAGATATCCGCACAATTATTTTGTCGGGGATCGAATATTCTGTGGTTATGGCGATCGCGCTCGGATTGGCTTTCGCTGCTGTGGGCCCGCGATCGAGGTTGTAACTCTCAAGGGCGTCGATCGCATTAGCCAGAATATTCATAAACACCTGATTTAATTGTCCGGCATAGCACTCTACTAAAGGTAAATGGCTGTAGTTTTTAATAATCTCGATCGCCGGGCGATCGGCTGTAGCTTTCAGGCGACTTTGCAGAATTAGCAGAGTGCTGTCAATGCCTTCATGGATATTGACAGGTTTCATTTCGCTTTCGTCTAAGCGAGAGAAATTCCGCAAAGATTGAACAATTTGAACAATGCGATCGGCTCCTATTTTCATCGAAGACAACAGTTGGGGCAAATCTTTGCTGAGAAAGTCAAAGTCAATATTTTGTAAAAATTCTGAAATTTCCGACTGAGGGTATAAAGAGTGTTTTTGGTAAAGTTTTACCAACTCTAACAAATCGCTAGTATATGCCCTGACGTGGTGGATATTGCCATAAATAAAATTTATAGGATTGTTAACTTCGTGCGCGACACCAGCAACTAATAAACCCAAACTCGACATTTTTTCCTGCTGAATCAGTTGAGCTTGAGTTTGTTGCAACTCTTGCAAAGTTTGCTCTAGTTGTTTAGATTTAGCCGTGCGTTCTGCTGCTATTTTTTCAATTTTTTCGGTATAATTTAACAAACTCATTAGATAAAGTGTCGCCACCAAAGTTAAGATAATCCCCAAAATCAAAACAGTCAAAGAACGCCAAAACTTTAGAGGATTAATGTACTCGGGCGTTAGCCGTAATTGCAGCAACCACCTGCGATTTTCAATATTGAGAATTCGGGTGCAACTGCTGCCGTCCGGGCAGTAAGCTCTTTCCCCAATTTGGATGTTATTTTTAATATTTTCATCGGTAATTATCCTTTTTGTCTTGGCTTCATAAAAAGCTAGAAATCTTTCTGCTTCAGGAGCCATAGCATCTTGAAGATAAACGTTAACAAAGTTGAGGTTAGTTTCCTGTAAAGCCGATTTGACAATAGCATCAACCAGCAAAACGCCAAAAGTAAAACCTTTCAAATTTTCTGGTGAGCGAGCAGGTAAATTTGGCTCCAATTCTGCGCCATCTTCAGCAGAATTTTGAGTAAAAATTGGCATGAAGACGAAGACGGTGGGTTGATTTTGGGAAGACCATTTTTGGCGATCAGTCGCGGTAATTTCTTGTCTTTTTGTGGCGTTTTCTAACGCTAGCCGATTGGCATTTAAATCTAAACCTAAATCTATTTCATCTGTTAGGAATTCGGGAGAGTCAGAAACACGGGGCAGCCAAGCGATCGCCTTCAGGCTAGGATGGCGGTAGAGGGCAGGCCCAACAAATGTCTTCACTTCTGGTTTTTTAACGCCGTCAAATACGCTGTAAAATGCTCCAGCAGCCCGAATTATTTCTAAATTACCGCTAACATCTCTCTGAATGTCTGTAGCTATTTTGTCCAGGCGGTCTTGCAGTTCGGCTTGCATGGATTTGTATTCCCAATTGTACGCAACTGAAGAGGCGATTGCAGACAGTCCCAATCCTGCACAAAGTGTTAATCCTGCCTGGATGTAACGGCGATAAGCAAGTAAAGTGCTAGTTGCTAAATTCAAGAATTTGTTAGCAGTCATATTCTTCACCTATCTTGTTTCTAGTTCTCCGTCCCAGGCTCTGCCTGAGATTTCTCTTTTTTCTCGTTTTCTCGTTCCCAGGCTCTGCCTGGGAATGAATTTCAGGAGGCTCTGCCTCCGATTTAGAGCCATGAGACAGCTTTACCAGGCACGAGCCTGGTAACGATGTGGCAGCAGTGTTTTGTAGAAGCTCCCGGATAGTATTTTGAGTAAGATGCAGCCGCTGATTTAAATTGAATAAACAGGGAAAGTCATCGCGTGTTTGGGCTTGACGTAAACCTGCTGATCTCGCGTTAACTGTAGAGAATCGAAGCGCTCGCGACTCACGTAAGCTGTTACTACCTGATCCGATTCTAACACTAACTCGGTTTGTATTTCCCGCCCTAAATGAATGATGCGGCTGACTTTTGCTAATGCAAAACCAGACTGCGGCTTAGTTTGAATTTCCACATCGTGGGGGCGCAAAAACACTACTTCAGAATGAGCTGCTCCGTTCTTGTGAGCCGTTGTGCCGTTGCTGGCGAACAAACCCGCAGCATTCGACAGCACATTGACCGGCCCAATAAAACTCATCACAAAAGCTGATGCCGGTTTGTCATAAATTTCAGCAGGAGTGCCAACTTGTTCGACTCTACCTTTGTTCATCACCACAATTTCATCGGCTACTTCCATAGCTTCTTCTTGGTCGTGAGTCACAAAAACTGTGGTGATATTAACTTCTTTGTGAAGGTTGTGCAGCCACGATCGCAATTCTTTGCGGACTTTAGCATCTAATGCTCCAAAAGGTTCGTCTAGCAGCAGCACTTTCGGTTGAACTGCGAGAGCTCTTGCCAAAGCAACCCGCTGCCGCTGCCCGCCGGAAAGTTGCGAAGGATAGCGATCGCCCAAACCTGTCAACTGCACTAAATCCAAAAGTTCATCAACCCGCCTGCGAATAGAGTCTTTAGGAACTTTGCGAATTTCCATCGCAAAAGCAATATTTTTCCGAATACTCATGTGTTTGAACAAAGCATAGTGCTGAAACACAAAACCAATATGCCGTTCCTGCACCGACTGCTGGGTAGCATCCTCCCCGATCAGGTAAATCTGACCGCTATCCGGCGGTTCGAGTCCCGCAATCATCCTCAGCAGAGTCGATTTCCCCGAACCGGAAGGCCCTAAAAGCGCGACTAGAGAGCCGTTTTTTATTTTCAAACTCACGTTGTCAATGGCGTGGAAGGAGCCGAAGTGTTTCGATACGTTCTCAATTGTAATGCTCATGACTTTGTGTACCTATTTTAGGAGTTGACGATATTAACTCCATATATCTGACCGATTTACAGTAGTATATCCTGAAATTAATATTTGGCAAGGCCTGTAACTTTTTGTATTGTATTTCGAGCTCTGCTGATGGGGACGGCACTGGAAAGTTGACGCTGGCGGGTCGTCCGAGTTAACCCGCGAGGGTTTCCAGATGTGGGATTATCGGTAAATGCGATCGTCGGAGAATAAGCCAATGCTGAAATTACGTAGAAACCGGGTTTGATGGACGAAAATACTGCCTCATAACCTTTAAAACCTTTAATCCCCGTAAAAAACCCGGTTTCTTTGCTGTCGATCTATCTATATTTTACGGCTGCCGACAATTCCCCGACTCCCGGGGATATTAAAGATTTCATGTACAAATTGCTCAATCTGAGGTGCGATCGCACACAATTTAGATCACAATAGTTAATTCAGAAGCGCGCCAGCTTCACCTTTGACAAACTACCAGAATAGTAAATTCTAACCAGAACACCACTATGGGAAAACCAACCGGCTTTATCGAATTCTTGCGCGAATTGCCCTCCGAACTCTCACCAGTCGAGAGAGTCCACAACTGGGACGAATTTCACCTGCCGATGGAAGAGGACAAACTCCGCACCCAAGGCGCGCGCTGCATGGATTGCGGCATTCCGTTTTGCCACACGGGTACAATTATCAGCGGCATGGCAAGCGGCTGCCCGATTAACAACCTCATCCCCGAATGGAACGACCTCGTATATCGGGGACTGTGGAAAGAAGCCCTAGACAGACTCCACAAAACGAACAACTTCCCCGAATTCACCGGCCGCGTCTGTCCCGCACCCTGCGAAGGCGCTTGCGTGCTCGGCATCAACAACCCGCCAGTCACGATTAAAAACATCGAAGCCGCAATTATCGATAAAGGCTGGGATGAGGGCTGGGTTACTGCCGAACCGCCAGCCAAACGCACCGGCAAAAAAATCGCCGTCATCGGTTCTGGCCCTGCCGGTTTGTCCGCCGCCGCGCAACTCAACAAAGCCGGTCATTGGGTAACAGTATACGAAAGAGCCGATCGACCAGGCGGCCTGCTAATGTATGGCATCCCCAACATGAAGCTAGACAAAGAACAAGTCGTAATGCGCCGCCTCAAAGTCCTAGAAGACGAAGGCGTGACATTCGTCTGCAATACCGAAGTCGGCAAAGACTTACCAGCAGAACAACTGCTAAAAGAATACGACTCCGTTGTACTCTGTACCGGTGCCACCAAACCCCGCGACTTGGGCATCCCCGGCCGGGAATTGAAAGGCATCCACTTCGCAATGGACTTCCTGACTGCGAACACCAAAGCAGTTTTAGACAAGAGCACCAACGATAACTTCATCTCCGCCGAAGGCAAAGATATCGTGATTATCGGCGGCGGCGACACCGGCACCGACTGCGTGGGCACCTCCATACGCCACGGCTGCAAAAGCCTGGTACAGCTAGAAATCCTGCCGAAACCGCCCTCGGAACGGGCCGCCAACAATCCCTGGCCGGAATGGCCGAAAGTCTACCGCCTCGACTACGGCCAAGAAGAAGCAGCAGCCAAATTCGGCGACGACCCGCGCGGCTATCTCACCACGGCGACAAAGTTCGAGGGCGACGAAAAGGGCAATGTCAAAGCTGTGCACACCGTTGAGGTGGAGTGGACGAAAAACGAGAAAGGGCAGTTTATTCCGAACCACATCCCGGGCACGGAAAAAGTGTTGCCGGCACAGCTTGTGTTGCTAGCGATGGGCTTCCTCGGCCCGGAACAGCCGTTGCTGGATGACTTGGGATTGGAACGTGACGCGCGCAGCAATGTGAAAGCGGATCATGAAAAATATACAACCAGCATTCCGGGAGTTTTCGCCGCTGGTGACTGTCGCCGGGGACAAAGTTTGGTGGTTTGGGCGATTAATGAAGGGCGCGGCGTGGCCCGGGAGTGCGACCTTTATCTGATGGGGAGCACTGATTTGCCTTAGTTGGTAGGTGTGGGTCGATCGAGATTGTTTGATTTCTGATAATTTATTAGGCTTCTAGGGGCGGGTTTACAATATTTTGATTGAAAAACCAAAAATATTGTAAACCCGCCCTTTGTACCTTGAAATAGGTAGATTGCTATTTACCGTTGGGTGGGGGCGGGTTTACGAGATTATGGATTTTAGGCAAATATTGTTGCTGAAACCCGCCCCCACCCCACCAATCAACCAAAATTTAACGGATCGACATCAATAGTTAAACTAACAGAACGCGGGGTACGATCGCGCAATCCGATCAAATCCGACAAATCCACCGACTCATCCAAAGGCAACTTCAGCAAAATCTGCCACCGATAGCGATTTGCCACCCGCATAATCGCCGCAGGTGCAGGCCCCAACAACTCACATCCCGGTACAGACAATCGCTGAATATACTCGTGACAAACAGACGCTAATTGTACCGCCGTCACCGCCACTTCCGCCGCATCTACACTGCTCAATCGCAACAAAATCAGCCGCCCCGAAGGTGGATAATTCAGCGCCGCTCTTTCTGCTAATTCTGTTTCCACAAAATCTGCATATTCGTGCCGCCTAACTGCTTGAATTACCCGGTGTTCGGGAGTGTAAGTTTGAATAATTACCCGCCCCGGATCGTCGCCTCTACCCGCACGGCCCGCGACTTGAGTTAATGTTTGAAAAGCTCGTTCGCTTGCGCGATAATCCGATAAGTTCAGCAACCCATCAGCAGACACAACTCCCACCAAGGTAACTCCAGCTAAATCTAACCCTTTCGTCAGCATTTGCGTACCCAACAAAATATCAGCTTCCCCATTAGCAAATTGCGTTAACAATCTGCGGTGATCGCCCTTATTTCTAGTTGTATCGCTGTCAAATCGAATTGCCCGCAATTCGGGAAATAATCTCGTTAATTCCTGTTCGACTCGCTGAGTGCCACTACCAAAGTTTTTGAAGTAAGGAGAACGGCATTCGGGGCAGTTTTGGGGGTGTCGTTCCGTGTGGTTGCAGTAGTGACAGCGCAAGATTTCTGCTGTTGCTTCGCCTACGTGGTGATAAGACAGGGAAACATCGCAATTCGGGCATTCCATCACATAGCCGCAACTCCGGCAAGACACAAAGGTACTGTGTCCTCTTCTGTGAATAAACAGGATACCTTGCTGTTGTCTGGCTTGCAATTGTTCCAGGGCATTTTGCAGGGAAGCACTAAAAATTGAGCGATTCCCTTGTCGCAATTCTTGGCGCATATCGACTATTTCCACAGGCGGCATCGGACGGGAATAAATGCGATCGGGCAATGATAAATAATGGATATTTGGTAACGAGTAATAATCTCGGCGCGTCCCCACCCAAGTCTCTAATGCTGGCGTTGCAGAACCTAAAATTAAGGGACAATTTTCTAATTCGGCGCGCCATTTGGCAACGGTGCGGGTGTGGTAGCAGGGGGCTGGTTGGTCTTGTTTGAAGCTGCTGTCGTGTTCTTCATCGAGGATAATTAAGCCGAGGTGAGGTAAAGGTGCGAAAATGGCCGATCGCGTGCCAATGACAATTTGCGGGGTTCCAGTCAGCATCTGACGCCATGTATCGTAACGTTCGCCGTCGGATAGGGCGCTGTGGTAGACGCAAATTTGCTCGCCAAAACGGGCGCGGAATCTGTCTGTAAGTTGCGGTGTAAGGCCTATTTCGGGAACGAGTACAAGGGCGGATTTGCCGCTGGCTAAGATGGGGGCGATCGCCTGCAAATACACTTCGGTTTTCCCGGAACCTGTAACGCCGTGCAGCAGCACTTGACGGAATCCCGAAAAAGAGTTAATAAACGCTAAGGCTTGAGCTTGAAAATGAGTTAAAGTTTTTGGTGCATCGGGCAATTGAGAAATTCCGCGATCGCCCCTGAGAACTTCCCTTTGGTCAATTACCACGCTACCTTTTTGCTCCAAAGCTTTGACAACTGAAGAACTCGCGCTGCAAATTCTCAACAAATCATTCAGCCACATTTCACCGCCACCGCGCCGCAAAACTTCCAATACTTCTTGTTGCCGCTTGGTTAAATCTGTGACAAATGCACTAACAATTAATGTCACTGCCGGTTTGAGTTGTGGTTTGGGAGGATTGGGCGGTTCTAAATAACTTTCTACCCAACCGCGTTTCAATAAATCTTTCAATCCCCGATAACTTCCCTTCACTTGGCGCTGGAGGTATTGCCAAGTGTAATCGCCGTTTTTTTGAGCTTGCAGCAATTGCAAGATTTGACTAGCGGCGGGATTGAGAAATGTTTCGGCATTCGGAGAAATTGCCTCCTTAATTAAGCGAATTCGGCGCACAGAACGGCTTAACAAACCGGGCGGCAGCGAGGTTCTAATTACTTGAATTAATGGTGTACAATAATAGGTGGCAGTGCGATCGAGCAATTCCCAGTAAGTCGGTGGGAAAAAACCAGCACTGACAACATCTTCGACCTCTTTAACCCTTGTGGGATCTAAGTCGGGCGGCAGTTGAGAAATGAACCGAATCGCGATCGCGCCTACCTGTTGACTGCCAAAGGGTACACTCAAAATATCCCCTGGTTGCACGGTAAGTTCCGCAGGTAAACGATACGTAAATAACTTATTTTCCTCCCCAGGCGAGTCCCCCGCAACCCTGAAAGGAGAGTCCACCAATACCTCGATCCACTCTGCCCGCACTGTGGGGCGCTGTGGCGGTTCGCTGCTGCCGTAGGATGCCCCGGCCTCTGCCGCTATAGGGGTTGACAAACCAAAAGTGACAGTAGACATAGGGTTGCACATCAAACTAGGAGGAGCCGCGGTCAAAGGGAGTTTTCATTATCCCTCAGTTTAGCTCGATCGAGCGATCTTAGCTGCGGGATTTGGCGATCGGAATCTCGATCACCAATTCAGTCCCTTCTCCAATTGCGGAGATACACTCCAACCTCCCGCCGTGTTTGTCCACAATAATTTGATAGCTAATTGACAGTCCCAAACCCGTCCCGTGACCAACTGGTTTGGTGGTAAAAAATGGATCGAAAATTTTCGATTTTACAGCTTCATTCATCCCGATACCATTATCTTTGATGCTAACTTTTGCCCAACTTTCGCCAATAATAGAAGTAGTAATGGTCATCTGGATAGGGTTGGCTTCTATCTCGTCCAGTGAAGACTTTTGCTCTCGCTCCCGCAGGGCATCAACAGCATTATTAATTATGTTCATAAACACTTGATTTAATTCCCCAGCATAACACTCTACCTTGGGCAAAAAACCATAATTTTTAATGAATTTTATAGCGGAACTACCGGGTTTTTCTTTAGTTAAGTGCTGCAAAATTAACAAGGTACTCTCGATGCCTTCGTGAATATTAACTGGTTTTTTTTCAGCTTCATCTACCCGCGCAAAGTTGCGTAAAGTTAGCACAATTTCGCGGATACGCTCGGAGCCAACTTTCATTGACGAAATAGTTTTTAACAAATCTTCGCGCAGAAAGTCGATGTCAATTTTTTCCAAAAAATATTCAATCTCTGCATCTGTTTCGGGATACCGATCCTGGTACATTGCGAGCAATTTTAAAATGTCGCCTGCGTAGTCATTGACATAGGTAATATTGCCGTAGATGAAGTTAACTGGATTGTTGATTTCGTGGGCGATACCAGCTACCAAAATGCCCAAAGCCGACATTTTTTCGGCTTCGATTAATTTGAGCTGCATAGTTCGCTGGTTGTTCAGAGCTTTTTCTAGTGTAGATATTCTTGCTTTTAATTTTTTTTCGGAATCTCTCGAATCCTCATTGAGTATTTTTAACAAAGATTCTTTTTTGTTATTAAGGGCTTCTGATTGGCTGCGTTCGGCTTCCAAATTTTCTAGTTTTTTCCGCAAAATTAGATTTTCATTTTCCAGCTTTTTGATTGTTTTTTCCCAGTCTGTTGGTTCCATAGGCTATTATTTTGAGAAAAAAATAGTGTAAGAGCGTTTTTATTACAGAATTTAGTTGTCACCTTTACTTAGTTATAAAATCGTCGCACATAGACTCTGCATTGTTGTCAAGCAAAATTAACATTTCATTTGTATTGGTGGATTGAAAAATTTTATCTAAGATACATTCAAAATGTCAAGTTATTAATAACAAATCTGGTTAAAACCGATCGCTACTTTTATTCCATGCTCTCGCATTGGCGGGGTTTTTATCGGATTATTGATAAATAAGCAGGCCGATCGCAAACTTATAAAGGTCGGCCCAGCGCGAAAAATTGCCCGATTCAGACAACCTTTGTACAAAACCCGCTGGCAATGCAAAGCGAAAATATAAAATGTGAGTGCGATCGACCGGGGGCGATGGAAAAAGTGCGATCGACTGGGCGCGCGATCGCCCACAAGCAATCTCAAGTACCAAGCCACTTGCGAGTTCCCAGAACGCCATCACACTATACCATTCCTCCGAAATCTCACTTTAATGTGTCGATCGTACTCACGCACCCGCACCATTTTGTGTTAAGAACTACTACTTGTGACAACATCGACACAGCAGTTTATATTTGGAGAGTAATTGATGTCAGGTAGCGAAGTTCGTGCAGACTTTTGGATGAGCGAGTACATTACCCCCTGGGATATTTACGTTCACGGCGTCATCGCGGTGCTTGCTTACAAGAAAACAGCCTATCAAGAAATGTACGTAGTTCAGACCGGTACTTACGGCAAAGGCTTAGTTTTGGACGGTAAGTGGCAATCTTGTACAGGCGACGAGTTTCTGTACCACGAACCCTTGGTACACCCAGCCATGATTTGTCACGGTTCCCCCAAAAAAGTTCTCGTTCTCGGCGGCGGAGAAGGAGCTACAATTAGAGAAGTGCTGCGCTGGAAAACAGTTGAAAAAGTCGTAATGATCGACATTGACGGCGAAGTAGTAGAAGCTTGCCGCGAACACCTCCCAGAAATGCACCAAAACGCCTTTGACGACCCCCGCTGCGAAGTAGTAATCGGCGATGCTTTGGACTATTTAGATAAAACTGACAATGATTGGGATATTGTCATTTCTGACTTGTCCGATCCCATTGAAGAAGGCCCATCTTTCCAGTTGTTTACCAAGGAGTATTTTGAGAAAGTTCGCAGCGTAATGTCGCCTAACGGCTATTTCGTAGTGCAAGCGGGCCCCGTTTCTCCGGCAGAAATGAAAATGCACGCTCGCATCGTAAATACCCTGAAATCTGTTTTCTCCAATGTTCAATCTTGCACCAGCTTTATTTCTACTTACGGAGCTCCTTGGGGTTTCGCCATAGCTTCTAATCAAGAAATAAATACGCGACCCGAACCAGAAGTTACTGACAAATTACTCGCCGAGAAAACAACTGGCGGGTTGCGGATGTTCGACGGAATTACACTATTGGGGTTGATGCAGCTTCCCGGTCACTTGCGGCAGGTAATCGCCGCTGAAACCGAAGTTTACACTATGGCAGCACCGCCTAAGTTTTTCGGGAAAGGTTCGGTTAGTCAGTGAAGTTAAATTGGAAGAGAAAACTCGTTTGGAGTAACTGAGATGAGCAATTTAATTCGCATACTCGCTGCAATTTTTGTTCCCCCTCTGGGCGTATTTTTGACTGTAGGCCTCGGTACTGATTTTTGGATCAACCTGCTTCTAACCTGTTTTTTCTGGTTTCCGGGTATGATCCACGCTATTTGGATAATTGCCAAGCACGATCGCGGTTAACTTGAAAGCAAATCCGGTTTTGGGATAATAAACAGGCAAGAGAAAATAAACTTTCTTTTGCCTGTTTTGACTAATTAATCTGGATTAAATCTGCGTTCATCCGCGTTCCTCTGCGGTTAAAAATAAAAAATCTAATTCTTATCAGAATTTGATTGCACCTCAATTTCTTGACAAACCAATTCAGCAATTTTTTTCGCCGCCCCCGATTCTCCTCGAACCGCACGCAAACGATCGCCAATCTGTGCTAATTTTTCAGGATGGCTCAGATAGTCGATCGCCAATTGAGCAATTACTTCCGGTTCCAGCTTCCCAATAAACTCCGGCACAATCTCCTCCTGTTCCCAAATATTCGGCCAAGCATAAAGCTTTCCCTTCCCCAATTGCCAGATTAGCCAATTAATCGCCGTAGCAAAAACTGAACCGACTAACGGCAAATTTGCCAGCAATCCCGGCAATCCATCCCAAGCTTTCATCGCATCCAATTGCTGCGTCGGAATCAAAACAATCATCGGTACAGCTAACGAACCCAATTCGGCAGTATTCGCTCCCACAGTAGTTAAACACAGGCTGCATTCTGATAGCAAATCGTAGGCTGGCGTCTGCGTCCAAAGTTCTATTTGTAAGCCATTTGCTGTCTGCAAAAACGGCGGTTCTGTTAACTGAAGTTCGGCGCTAGCGTTCTCAAATAAATGCAGGCAAGGATTTTGTTTGGGGTCGGCAAAACGTGCTAGAGTTTGCACATCTATGGTAGGAGCAACAGGAATTACAAAGCGAGTTTCAGGGCGGAGGCGATGGATGGATTGGGCGATCGACAAACATAACGGTACACCTAAAGCTAATTTTGCGGCTTTAGAACCGGGCAACAATCCAATTAATTCTATTTTCCGTAGGGGCGGTGTTCCCGTGTCCGCCCTGCCCGATTTCCCGTTCCCTACTTCGGCGATCAAATCTCCGACAACTGTAAATTTCTTAGCATATTTTTGGGGAATTTTAGCAAAAACTTCTGGTTTCATCGCCGCAAATTTATCAATCCAGCGATACCACCGGGCGTCCCATTCAGCATAAATAACAGTGCGATATTTGAGCCTTTTGCCAATAACAACCGTAAAAAATTGATCGCCACCTAAAAATAAAACAATTCCTGTTTCGTGCCAATCCCAATTTTCAGCAGTTTTGCCCGACAATAAGAATGGAAAAAAATGCTCCGGTGCTTGCACTCTGTCAACTTCTGGGTAGGAAGATGCGATTTGCGCTTCTTTCCCTGTGGCGTGGGGACAGGGGGACAGCACCACAGAGATGCGGGCTTGAGTCCCCGCGTTTGGCAATTTCTCGCGCAAAGCTTGCACGGCCGGACGCACCCAAGTTGCCAATTCTCCGGGGCCGTTGGAGAGGATTAAAATATCTACTGCCATAGGATTTAAGATTTGAAAGGATGCAACGGAGATTTTATGACAGATTTAATTAAGGCCGTCAAGACGGGTGATGTTGCGGCTGTAGAAAGTGCGATCGAACAGCGTGCAGATATCAATGCCAAAGATGAGGAAGGTGCGACTGCTTTGACGGCTGCGGCTGAAGCTGGCAATTCGGTGATCGTCAACAAATTGCTGGGGGCTGGTGCGGATGTCAACAGTCACGATAATGACGGGTGGACACCGTTAATGAGTGCCGCTGCTGCCGGACATACGGAGATTGTACAGCTTTTGCTGGAGGCGGGGGCGGATGTGAATGCTAAAACTAATTTTGGTTTGACGGCTTTGATGAGTGCAGCAGGTAGCGGGCGCACTCAAGTTGTGGAATTTTTAATCGATAAAGGAGCTGATATCAAAGCTAAGGATAATAATACTTGGACTGCGTTAATTTGGGCCTCTTCGGAGGGTCACAAAGATGCGGTTGAGGTTTTGAAGCTAGCGCGCGATCGCCATTAAAGACTTAGAAGCCGGGTTTATTCTAGAAACCCGGTTTCTGGAGGGTACAATTAATTATCCCACCGAAAGCAGCAATCAGGCAAATCCCGAATAGCTGCGATATTTCTATCCAAGTAAAAGTGTCCCAAAAGAAGATTCTGGTAATAAATTCAACTTGAGATTTCCGCCACCTTCAATAACTGCGATCGTGTCACCGTGGCTGGTTGGGCTAACTCCATTTTGAGCGAAGGGCAAGCCGTTCGTTTGGATTGCTAAATCTCGATTATTGTTGGTGGGAACCAGAATGTAGCTATTTAAGGAAGAGTCACTGATTTCGATTCTATCCTGACCTTGGGTAAAGTTCCCAATTGTAGCAAAACCCGGCCCAATGTAGAAAGTTTTAAATCCACGAAAAAACGCTCTACTGCCTATTAAAGGTTCCCCGAACACGAATGTATCGCGACCCGTACCGCCAATCAGAGTATCGAATTCGTTGCTGCCGTCACTTTCACTCGCCCCGGAGCCTACTTCAACTCCCATTAATCGGACATTCCCCACACCAACGCCTGTGAGGATATCATTACCCCGGCTTCCGACAAAAGTAGCGGAGCGCCTCTGCTCAAATTGCCCAAATTTGAAATAATGTTCTCGACCAGTTTTTAAGGCTCCTGACTCAACAAACGGTGCGATGTCGGGGTTTTCGATTAAGTATTTCGGTTCCCAAAAAGAAGTCGCAAATCTGCCCTCTTTATTTCCGAATTTGATGAAGTGCTGGTAGCCATTTTTGAAAGTTCCGTTCTGAACAAGTGGTAGCAGTTCTGGGTTATTTGCTAAATAAAAATCTTCGTTGTAGTTAGGCGATACGCGAGTGCGGCCTTCTTCGTAGCCAAACTGAATAAATTGGTCTAAACCAGACGCAAAAGGCGCGTTTTGATTATTTGTGGTGCGAACAAAGGGAGCAAGATCTAGATTTTGAGCTAGATAGGTTTCTTCGTCAAAATAACGCGATACTTTGGTGAGACCGCGGGCTTGACCGAACTTTTCAAAGTGTTCTCTGCCGGATTTTATAATTCCTGAATCAATGGCTGGTTTGACCCAATGATATTGCGCCAGATAGTATTGTTCGTCAAAAATGTCATAATTTGTCATAATTATTTCTCCAAACTTAGTTTGCTTACTCGTCGGTTAAACTTGACGCACTATAACGCTAATTTACTAACTCACTATGTCATGTTAATTATTGTTAACCCTGTTTGATTATTTTTATGGCAAACACAAAAGTACGATCGCACTTTTTTTGAAAGAGCGATCGTACTCCCCAGCAGCAATCAGGCAAATCCCCAATAGCTTAGAGATTTCTAGCTAAGTAAAGGTAGATTAGCTCTAGATTCTGGTAATAAATTCAACTTGAGATTTCCGCCACCTTCAATAACCGCGATCGTGTCAAAGCTACTAATTCCAGAAGTTCCATCTGGAAAGTAAACGAACAAGCCGTTCGTTTGGATAGCTAAATCTCGATTGTTATTGATGGGAAATATCAAGAATTTATCTAAAGAAGGTTGGATATCGCTTGTTGCTAGCTGAATGCTATCCTGACCTTGGGTAAAGTTCCGAATTGTAGCAAAACCAGACCCGATATATAACTTTGTTGGGGAACTGTATCCCTTACCACCAGTACCTTGTACAACGTCTCCGAGTACGAATTTATCGCGGCCGCTACCGCCAGTGAGAGTATCGAATTCATTACTACCCTCACTTTCATAATTTCTGCCGGGGATGGAAAAAGCACCACCTGTACCTAAACCTACTTCAACTCCAATTAATTCGGTATTACCCACCCCAGCACCGGTAATGATGTCATTCCCGGAACTTCCGATAAAAGTCGCAGAGCGGCTTGGATCGTTTTTGCCGAAATTGAAGTAGTGCTCCCGACCAGTTTTCAACGCTCCCGATTCGACAAACGACTGAACATCGGAGTATTTGTTTAAGTATTCTTTTTCAAAAAAAGAAGTCCCAAACTGACCGTCTTTGATGCCGAATTGAACGAAATGCTGGTAGCCGTTTTTAAAAGTTCCATTCTGAATAAATGGCTGCAACTGTCGGTTATTTGCTACATAAAATGCTTCGTCATACTCAGGCGATACGCGAGTGCGACCTTCTTCGTAACCATATTGGATAAAGTGGTCTAGGCCGGTCGCAAAAGGTGCATTTGGGTTGTTGGGGGTGCGGACTAAGGCAGCGATATCTGGGTTGCCAGCGAGGTAAGTAGCTTCGTCAAAATACCGCGATACTTTGGTTAAGCCACCGACTTGACCGAATTTTTCAAAGTGTTCTCTTCCAGATTTAATGACTCCTGCATCAATGGCTGGCTTGACCCAAGGATATTGAGCAAGGTAGTATTTTTCGTCAAAAATTGCGTAACTAGCCATGTTTTCCTACTGCGGCTTTAATGAGCTGTTTATGCAATTTATCAATAATCTGAAACTGAGACAATTACCTGATCGGGTGATTTTTTCCAAGTGTCAGTCAAATCTCATTTAAGCTCTCTAAAGATGTCGTAATTCATCGTTGTTTATTGGAGAACGTAAAGTGCGATCGCGGAATGCGAGTTGTTGGTATAGGAAAGTGCGATCGCACCGACAGCATCCCAAAGAAAATTATGAATAGATTCGATATTTCTACCCAAGGAAAGATCTAATAACACTCGATCCTGGTAATAGATTCAAATTGAGATTGCCGCCACCTTCAACAACAGCGATTGTGTCAAAGCGACTGGTTATGAAAACTCCATTTTCAACGACGGGAAAGCCATTCGTTTGGATAGCTAAATCTCGATTATTGTTGATTGAAAACACCAATAGTTGATCTAAGGGAATCCCTATCTGGATGATATCCTGACCTTGAGTAAAGTTCCGAATAGTAGCAAAACCTGGGCCGATGTAGAACTGTCTGGATGAGAGGGTTCCTCCCCTGAAGCCAACAATGTCACCTAGCACGAATGTATCGCGGCCGCTACCGCCCGTGAGAGTATCGAATTCATTGCTGCCGTCACTTTCATAATTTCGGGGGCCGGGATAGGTAACACCTACTTCAACTCCAATTAATTCGACCTTCCCTACCCCTACACCAGTGAGGATGTCATTACCGGAAGTTCCGACAAAAGTTGCCTCGCGGCTTGGCTCGAATTGCCCAAACTTGAAGTAATGTTCCCGACCAGTTTTTAAGGTTCCAGAGCTGATAGCCTCAAACACATTGAATAAGTATCCCGGTTCAAAGAAAGATGTTCCAAAACGACCTTCTTTTACCCCGAATTGAATGAAATGCTGGTAGCCATTTTTAAAAGTTCCATTCTGAATAAACGGCTGCAAATCTCGGTTAGTTGCTACATAAAACGCTTCGTCATACTCAGGCGATACGCGAGTGCGACCCTCTTCGTAACCGTATTGGATAAAGTGATCTAACCCTGTAGCAAACGGCGCGTTTGGATTGACTGTGCGGACAAAGGGTTTAAGGTCTGGATTTCCTTCAAGGTAAGTATCTTCGTCAAAATACCGCGATATTTTTGTGAGACCGGCGGCTTGACCAAATTTTTCAAAGTGTTCTCTTCCTGATTTGATGATTCCTGAATAAATGGCTGGTTTGAGCCACGGATATTGCGAAAGGTAGTATTGTTCGTCGAAGATATCGTAATTCATAGTTTGCTGTTTAAAGTAAAGTACGATAAAAAAAAAGTCATCAATCATCAGTATTAACTAATGACCAATGACCGATGACTAATGACTAATGACCAATGACTAACCAATCAAGAAAGTACCGTTACCGTTAGATTCTTGGAAACTCAAATTCAAACTTGCTCCTCCTTCAATCACGCCCAGCACATCTCCAAAACGCTGGATTGACAAATTGTTGCCAACCGGAGTTAGGCTGTAGCCGTTTAAAGAAGTTCCTTGCAGTTGGATAAAATCGCTTTCTATGTCGAAGTTGCGAATGGTAGCTTGACCGTTACCCAAATACAGCGGTGTCGGGCTAAAATTCCCAGATGTAGCAGGAACTCCCAGTACGAATGTATTGGTTCCCGGAGCACCAATCAAGACATCGAATTCATTGGTGCCAAAGCTTTCATACTGTCGGTTGCGTTGCGAATCTAGACCTACTTCCACTCCCACAAGTTCGACATCCCCGACGCCAACACCAGTTAAAACATCGTTGCTGCGGCTGCCGACAAAAGTTGCGTCGCGGGCAGGCTCAAATTGTCCAAAATTGAAGAAGTGTTCCCGGCCTGTTCTCAAGTTTCCAGAGTTGACAAACGGCACAATATCGGGGTTTTCTTTTAAGTATTCCGGTTCAAAAAATGAAGTCCCAAACCGACCGTCTCTGATTCCGAATTGAGTGAAATGGTCGAAGCCTGATTTGAAAGTTCCGTTCTGAACGAACGGTGCGACATCTGAGTTGTTTGCTAAATAAAAATTTTCGTTGTACTCAGGGGATACTTGGGTGCGGCGCTGTCCTTCATCGTAACCGAACTGGATAAAGTGATCGAGGCCGGTCGCAAAAGGTGCGTTTGGGTTGACTGTGCGGACGAAGGGTGCTAGGTCTGGATTCCCAGCAAGGTAAGCATTTTCGTCAAAATAACGCGATACTTTAGTTAGACCGCCGGCTTGACCAAATTTTTCAAAGTGTTCTCTCCCGGATTTGATTACTCCTGCATCAATCGCTGGTTTGATCCAAGGATATGAGGCCAGGTAGAATTGTTCGTCGAAAATTGCGTAGTTAGCCATGTTTCCCCCTTAAGGTTGGGATGAGTTTGAGAGTTTATAACAATTAGCTTTCCATGAACTCGATCGCCGATCAGGAATTTACACCAAACGGACGTTATGAAATGGTTTTAAGTTCCTGGTATAATATCACTTTTTGTGACTCAGCAATTATCCGAAGGCTACATTCTGCCCTCAGAAATTATACCTTTTTCCCCTCAGTTAATTGCTCTATCGCAAGTGTGATCAATTCTACAAAACTTGGAACTTTTTTCAGGATTTTTTTCTCAAATGTTGGTTAATTTTTAATTATTTTTATCCTACCAATTAATCGTATACATATTTTTGTTAATATGTCAAGTAAATTATTGTAAACAAAATATGGAGTATTTGCTCAAGGAATTTATAAAAAAATGTAACGAAAATTTGACCTAAATTTGTCGAATTGTGTCATGTGCAGGCTCAAATCGCCTAATGGCAAGCGTTTTCTGGTAAAAATGCTTATGGGATAAAAAAATTCCCGATTCCCGAAAACAGCATCTTAAAGGAGCCTAACCGGATGTTCACTCACGTCAAGCCCACCATTCGCCACGTTGTGCCGGAAAACTTGCAGGGGCGATCGCTCATGAAGGTGGTCTATGTCGTACTGGAACCGCAGTATCAAAGCGCCCTGTCCGCAGCGGTTCGATCGATAAACCAGAAAAATCCGAATTTGGCAATAGAAATCAGCGGCTACCTGATCGAGGAACTCCGCAGCCCGGAAAATTACGAAGCCTTCAAGCGGGATGTGGCAGATGCCAATGTATTTATTGCTTCTCTAATTTTCATCGAAGATTTGGCAGAAAAAGTTGTAGCGGCGGTGGAACCGCTGCGCGACAGCTTGGATGTCGCCGTCGTCTTCCCGTCAATGCCAGGGGTGATGCGCCTCAATAAAATGGGCAGTTTCTCGATGGCACAGTTGGGACAAAGCAAAAGTGCGATCGGCGAATTCATGAAAAAACGGAAGGAAAAATCCGGGAGTTCCTTCCAAGACGGAATGCTGAAACTGCTGCAAACTTTGCCGAAAGTGCTGAAATATTTGCCGATCGACAAAGCCCAAGATGCGCGCAACTTCATGCTGAGTTTCCAGTATTGGCTGGGCGGTTCCCAAGAAAATTTGGAAAACTTCCTGCTGATGCTGTCCCATAAATATGTCTTCAAAGGCCAGTCACAGCCAACTTTCCAAGAACCTGTTGTCTACCCCGACATGGGAATTTGGCATCCTTTGGCACCGTCGATGTTTGAAGATGTAAAAGCATATCTGACCTGGTTTAATGCCCGTACAGATATTTCTGCCGATCTCAAAGATCCCCTCGCACCTTGCATTGGTTTAGTGTTGCAACGCACTCACTTAGTCACAGGAGATGACGCGCACTATGTAGCAATGGTGCAGGAATTGGAGGCAATGGGCGCGCGGGTTGTGCCGATTTTTGCCGGCGGTTTGGACTTCTCTAAACCTGTGGAAACTTTTTTCTTGGAAGTCGGGGCAAAAGGTGTGACACCTCTGCCGATCGTTGATGCGGTGGTTTCTCTGACTGGTTTTGCTTTGGTGGGCGGCCCGGCGAAACAAGATCACCCGAAGGCGATCGAATCTTTGAAAAAATTAAATTGCCCTTACATGGTGGCTTTGCCCCTGGTTTTCCAAACGACAGAAGAATGGGAAAATAGCGATTTAGGCTTGCACCCGATTCAAGTTGCGTTGCAAGTTGCGATTCCTGAGTTGGATGGTGCGATCGAACCGATTATTGTGTCGGGACGCGATGGTGCAACTGGAAAGGCGATCGCCCTACAAGACCGGATCGAAGCAATTTCCCAGCGCGCTATGAAGTGGGCAATGCTGCGCCGCAAACCAAAATTAGATAAGAAAGTTGCGATCACAGTTTTCAGTTTTCCTCCCGATAAAGGCAACGTCGGAACAGCCGCTTACTTGGACGTTTTCGGCTCGATTTACGAAGTATTGAAAGCCTTAAAAGGTAACGGTTACGACTTGCCAGAATTGCCGGATTCCGCCGAGAAACTGATGCAAGAAGTCATTCATGACGCAACAGCCCAATACCAAAGTCCCGAATTAAATATTGCTTACCGGATGTCCGTAGCTGAATACGAAGAATTCACTCCTTACTCGGAACGGTTGCAAGAAAATTGGGGCCCGCCTCCGGGACATTTGAACAGCGACGGACAAAATTTGCTGATTTTTGGCAAACATTTTGGCAATGTGTTTATCGGAGTACAACCTACTTTTGGATACGAAGGCGATCCGATGCGGTTGTTATTCTCTCGTTCTGCTAGCCCCCACCACGGTTTTGCTGCGTACTACACTTATTTGGAGCGCATTTGGGGTGCGGATGCGGTGCTGCACTTTGGCACTCACGGTTCCCTGGAATTCATGCCAGGTAAGCAGATGGGGATGTCTGTTGATTGTTATCCTGACAGTTTGATCGGCAAGATTCCTAACCTCTATTATTACGCCGCTAATAATCCTAGTGAGGCAACAATTGCTAAGCGCCGCAGTTATGCTGAAACAATCAGTTATCTGACTCCTCCGGCTGAAAATGCTGGGTTGTACAAAGGTTTGCAGGAACTCAGCGAGTTAATTGCTTCTTATCAAACTTTGAAAGAGACTGGGCGCGGTGTGCCGATTGTGGATGCGATCGTTGAAAAATGCCGTTTGGTGAATTTGGATAAGGATATCGCGTTACCTCCCGAACAAGAACGAGGGGTTGCTGCGGATATGACTGCGGAGGAACGGGACAATTTAGTTGGCTTGGTTTACCGCAAGTTGATGGAGATTGAGTCGCGGTTGTTACCTTGCGGTTTGCACGTGATCGGTAAGCCACCGACTGCTGAAGAGGCGATCGCAACTTTGGTTAACATTGCCAATTTAGACCGGGAAGAAGACGGATTAATCAGTTTGTCGCGGATTATTGCTCAAAGTCTCGATCGCAATATTGACGAGATCTACACCAACAACGACAAAGGCATTTTAGCAGATGTTGAATTGCTGCAAAACATCACCTTAGCCTGTCGGGATGCTGTTAGCGCTTTGGTGAAGGAACAAACCGATGCTGAGGGTAGAGTTTCCCTTGTTTCTAAGTTGAATTTCTTCAACATGGGCAAGAAAACACCTTGGATTGAAGCCTTGCACGCAGCCGGTTATAAAAAGGTCGATCCAGAACTGATTAAACCGCTGTTTGAGTATCTGGAATTCTGCTTGCAGCAAGTTTGTGCCGACAACGAATTGGGCGCATTATTGCGCGCGCTAGAGGGCGAATACATTATCCCCGGCCCTGGTGGCGATCCGATTCGCAACCCGGATGTTTTGCCGACTGGCAAGAATATGCACGCTTTGGACCCGCAGTCAATCCCTACCACGGGGGCGATCAAGTCTGCTAAGGTTGTAGTCGATCGGCTGTTAGAAAGACAGCGCGTTGATAACGGCGGAAATTATCCAGAAACCATCGCCGTTGTGTTGTGGGGAACCGACAACATCAAGACTTACGGCGAATCCCTCGCCCAAGTAATGTGGATGGTGGGAGTGAAGCCAGTTCCCGACGCTTTGGGCCGGGTAAACAAACTCGAATTGCTTTCTTTAGAAGAGTTGGGACGCCCTCGGATTGACGTAGTAATTAACTGTTCCGGCGTATTCCGCGACTTGTTCATCAACCAAATGAATTTGTTAGATAAAGCCGTGAAAATGGCAGCGGAAGCCGACGAACCCTTAGAGATGAACTTCGTCCGCAAACACGCCCTGAAGCAAGCGGAAGAAATGGGAATCAACCTGCGACAAGCAGCAACCCGCGTATTTTCCAATGCTTCTGGTTCCTATTCATCTAACGTCAACTTGGCGGTGGAAAACAGCACTTGGGAAAGCGAAGCCGAGTTGCAGGAAATGTACTTAACTCGCAAATCCTTCGCCTTTTCTTCCGACAATCCCGGAACAATGGAACAAGACCGGAAGATTTTTGAATCATCCTTGAAAACTGCGGAAGTCACCTTCCAGAACTTGGATTCTGCCGAGATTTCCCTAACCGACGTGTCGCACTATTTCGACTCTGATCCGACTAAATTGATCGGCAGTTTGCGCGCAGATGGGAAGAAACCAGCATCCTTTGTTGCTGATACAACGACAGCCAACGCGCAGGTGCGGACGCTATCAGAAACCGTGCGCTTAGATTCGCGCACAAAGCTGCTGAATCCGAAGTGGTACGAGGGGATGTTGTCGCACGGTTATGAAGGCGTGCGGGAGATTTCTAAGCGTCTGGTGAATACGACTGGATGGAGTGCGACGGCGGGCGCTGTGGATAATTGGGTGTATGAAGATGTCAACACTACGTTTATCCAAGATGAGGAGATGCAGAAGCGTTTGCTTAACTTAAATCCTCATTCGTTCCGCAAGATTGTCAGCACTTTGCTTGAGGTGAATGGCCGGGGTTATTGGGAGACTTCGGAGAACAATTTGGATCGCTTGCGTGAGTTGTATCAGGAGGTGGAAGACCGGATTGAGGGGGTAGAATAGGATAGTTTGGGGCAGGCTTTTTGGCCTGCCTCTACATTCTGGATAACTTGCTACTATTTTTCAAAACCCCATACTCGCCTAGCTAAGTTAATGAGCATTTCTTGACGCTTGTCTATGGCTTTGGAATCCCAAACATCAAACTGATCGAGATTAAGGTGATTTACAGTGCGGTTTAATTGCGTGTTATTCCCCACAGCAGGCTTTTCAACTAGCGAACGAGTGAGCAAAAGCTGTGACTGCTTATAACCGCTTTTCTTAGCATCATACATCGAGTCAGAGAGAGAACTATTGATTGTCTTTTCTAAAAGAACTAAGTTACCAAGCTTTTCAACATAAGAACCATACTCATTCGGTTTATCAAATTTACTTCTCGACTCAGGCTTGACAGATTTAGGTAATATGTGTTCAATAGTTATCGATTTATCTAAGTATCGATCTAACTGGCTAGTATTACTGTAAGCTTGGTTATCCACAAATTGAGTTATTTTAGCTAGTACATAGCGAATACGATATGTAGCTATTTTAGATTCTGTTAATTCACGGAAAGCAGAATTAAACTCATTAGATAAAGATGCCAACTTTTCTGTAAAATACAATTCAATAAAAGCTTCAAAATCTTCTCGTTTTCTTACTTCCAGGAGGTTTTGACTCCACTGGGAAAAATCACGAATCATATTGATGTCCTTACGAGTCGAACGAGTAATAGTGTAAGTAAATAAAAGATTTTCAATCTGACAGCATAATTCTATGAATAAATCCTTGGGCATTTCTCTTGCTGCAAGAAGTAAGATGAAGTGCTGGCTATATCTTCCTTGTAGCTTTTTAATATTCTTCAAGGATTGATTGTCTGAACCATCAACATTTTTACATCTAGTAAAGTTGCTGAAGTCTTCACTTGCTTTGATCAAAGTATCCACGAACTTCAAAGGATATTTATCTATTTTATATCTGCTACCTTCGTTAGTAAACCAATCATATATAGCTTCTTCTGGAAAGTTATTCTGCAAATTAACTTGATAGTGAGACATAATATAATAACGCAAGAATCGCATAGGATCTTCCTTGCAATCATGAATAATATTAATCATTTTATCCCATCGCTTTTTGGTAGTGGCCAAGAAGTAATGATGGTAAGATAGTAGCCTTGATAAGTTTTTTGTGAACTATGCCGAATTGTCCCGTT
>NZ_JAUBPW010000062.1:0-43527 GCF_036700965.1 Microcoleus sp. Pol8_D6
TTCTGCCACATCTCTTGATGAGATTATTCGCGCTTATTGTGCAACTTAGTGTCTCATTTTTATTTGAAATAACTATAAAACAAACCCCAGCAACTTTTAGGCTGCCGGGGCTTGTCTTGTTTAATTTGGTGGCGGGAAGTGGATTTGAACCACTGACCTTCGGGTTATGAGCCCGACGAGCTACCAGGCTGCTCTATCCCGCGTCGTTTTTTGTCTCTTTACTAATATAAACATATCTTTCTGAAAATTGCAACCCCTAAATCAAAAAAACTTTTTAGATTATGGGAGGGGTTGCTGAAATCGGCGAGCGAGTCTCGATCGCCCTAAAGCATCGAAACTTCCCCAATTACCTCCAAGCGCTTGAACTCGCTGAGAGTTAGGTAAGTCTCCGCCAGAGTTTCGGCGATCGTCGGAGTAATCCACCCCAACTGCTTGAGCAAGTGAATCGCCACAGCAAATTGAGCGCGCTTTCCTCCATCCGTCACCTTAATTGCCAAGCCCATGCCTTCGCCAACGCGGCCAATGCACTGCACCCCTTCGGCGCCGGACTTGCTCACCAATTCCCCTTGAGTCAAGCGCATCAGTTCCGTGTCAAATTTGCCCTCACCGGCAACCATCATCGGGTGATGAGTCATAGCGCGGACAATCCGCTCCATCTCCACATTGTCGCCGGAAGCCAACTTAGCGTACAAAGAGGCCATTTGCCCCAACTGCAACAAATAGGTAGGAGCGCCGCAGTCGTCACGAGCGCTGATAAACTCTTCGGCAGGCATTGCCAGCAACTCAGCCACTTTGCCCAAAATAAGCTGCTGGACAGGATGTTTGCGGCGTAAATAAGTGTCCAAGGGCCAGTGCAGTTGCTGGCAGACAGCCAGCATTCCGGCGTGTTTCCCGGAGCAGTTGTATTGCAGGGCGCTCTTTTTGCCTTCGGGAATGGGGCATTGAAGTTTAGAGGGGTCAATGTCGCAGCGCCACAGGACGTTAAATACCTGGCGCGATTGCTCGATCGTACCTTGATGGGAACTGCAAATAATCGCTAAATCTCGATCGGTCAATTCGTAGCGTTCTAAAGTGCCAGTCGCCGTCACCGCCAAAGCTTGAAAAGGCTTGAGTGAAGAACGGACAAATGTAGCCGTTTCCGAGTTACCGGCAACAGACAGAACGCGCCCGCGCTTGTCGCAGACAGCGGCCTGGGCGCGGTGCCTCGATTCCACAATACCTTCGCGCAGCAGTGTGACTTCCAGTTCGGGAGCTTGGGTTCGTTTTCCCCTTGTCATATCAATTTTAGATTTTAGATTTTAGATTTTAGATTGGGGCCGATGGAAGTTATGAGTTGCGAGCTGCCAGTTAAGAGTTATAAAGTTAATCTTTCTGCGATCGTTTCTCACTCATGCACTCCGTGTGCGTTGTTGGCTGTGGGCGGCAATCTCAAAACTCAAAACTCCCTTCCATTCCCGATTACAAACAACTCCAAGTTAGTCCCCCGGCAACCAGCAACACTGTCAAACCATAAAATGTTTGCCGCAGACGCCTGAGAATTGGTTCTAGTTGGTAGTTGACAATCAACTGATCTTGAAGCAAAACTTCGGGAGTTTTAGGCCAAGATTGACAATCGTACCAGCCAGACTCTTCGTAGACGACCGTGGGATTTGAAAGGCGCGATCGCACGTAGAACCAACCCAAGTAGAGTCGCAGCAAAGCTAATCCTAGAATAAAACCGGCACCTGCGGCACCGCACAGGACAAACTGAGCTGGATACTTGACAGGAGCAAAGCTAGAAGCAGCTATCGGCCCCGATACCAAGCAACTCCAAGCCCACACCCAAGCTAGTTTGGCCAGGTATCCGGGCCAATTGAGTGTTACCCAGCTAAAAAACCAGGATTCTTTAAGTTCTTGGTATTCATTGATCGGTCGCTGTTCTTGCGGAACGGGACAAATAGAAGCAGAAACGTTTTTCACATTAGCCATCCTCACGGCGTGGGGGAAAAGTCAATGCGTTCGGCGTGTCCCCAGAACGCTTCTAAATTGTAGAACTCCCGCTCTTGAGGCTTCAAAATGTGAATGATTGCGTCGCCGTAGTCCATGACGACCCAACTAGCGTCTGATAGGCCTTGTGTACGTAGTGGCAAGCGTTGCCACTCTTCTTCAACTTGGTCTGCTATCGCTTGGGAGATGGCTCGTACCTGCACGTTGGAAAATCCGGTGATGATCGCAAAGTAGTCTGCCAAATAGCATACTTCTGCCACCCGGAGCAATACAATATCTACTGCTTTGCGGTCATCGGCTGCTTGAGCAACGGTCATGATCATGCCACGGGCTTCGTCGGGGGAGGTGCCTTCCGTTGCTGTAGACTGGGCCCTGGAGTATTCGAGTTGAGTTAGATCTGACATTAAGTGTTTAATTTCCTAATTGATAGGGTAAGGGGGAATCGGTGAGCTATTCGCTTTCGATTGTTGGCAGTTTGAGACGGGAAATAGGAGTTAGGTTGAAGCCAAAAGTAAGGACAGAATTTCTGGTAAATTTTACTTTTAACTTGTGATTTGTTCGATCGACTTTTCTGTCGAATTTCCTGTTTCCGGCGATTCGCGGGCCATAAGCAGCGCCCAATTCCGCGTAAGTACGGTGCGGGGGTGGATGTAGCAGCGAGTTTCTAGCAAATATTTAAGAGAATAATCGCTAGTTTGCCACACGGCTGCATAAAGATTTTGCAAGCTTGCCTCGCGCAGTGCTTTTAGTTCGGCTGTGTTGCCGCGGCTTGGCTCTATGGTATCTGCTACAAATACGGTACAACTAAGCTGACTCATGTTTGGTCTGCCGAGGGTGTGATTGGCGATTGCGTCCAAAATTTCTCGATCGACTACCCCGAATTCGTCTCTGGCGACGATCGCGCTCGCGTCTGCGTGCAGCAAATGCGGGTGTGCTTCCAACACTGAGTCTAACTCTAAACCTTCCTTCTGGGCCATTTGCAGCAGCAGTTGAGGTTTGAAGTATTTTGCCAAATCGTGCAACAAACCGGCCGATCGGGCTTTTGCTTCGTCGAGGCCGTAATGGCGAGCCAAGTCACCTGCTGTCTGTTCGACTCCGAGGATGTGTTTGATACGGGCAGCAGGAACTCTGTCTGACAGCCAAGCTAGGACGTTTTCGCGCGCGGGTAAAAGTGTCAAATATTAACTCCTCCATTGTAGGATCTACTATTTTAGCGTTTTGTTTTGATCGGCTGCTGTGTCGGGCACACAGCGGTGTGGTGATATCTGGGATGGGGAGGGGTGAAGGGGGCGAAGGGGGTGAAGGGGGCGATCGGCTGTTTGGCAGATACGTTATCTTTTCTGGTAACTCCTGGAATCTTCAAAACAGTCCCTACCTGAACAATTAGTCTAATGGGCTTGCTATTTTTGGTAATTATCTCATTTTTTCTATTTTTAGTCCGTGCCATCCAAGGTTATTTTGTCGTTTAGCCGCTGCTTGCTTCTCTGGGAATTTTTATGATTATTTTGTTAATTCAACATAAAAAATTCCCTAAAAACTTTAATCAACATGGTTGTAACGGGAAGTCAAAAGTCTTTTTCAGTAATCTGTATTTTACTTTTAATCGGGGTAGTCAGGGCTTTCTGGATGGCGAAGGAGACAGTTCCCCTTCTCGTAGATAGGGGACTTAAATCGCTCAAATATCAGTCTTTAATTTTTTTGGTATTTACGTTAACGAACGTTATTTTTGTACTGCTAGGAACATCTTGTGACACTCTAACTAGGCACGGTTTCAATCGCTTATATTATTTGGGCAAAGGCGCCAATATTTTCTCAGCATGACTCGCTGCCACCGCCGCAAATAAAGCTTCATAATGATTCAAAGCTTCCTCAAATCCATAATTCTCCACAGCATAATTTCTGCCTTGCACGCCCAACGCATCCACCTTAGCAGGGTGCAGGTACAAATCCTCAACCGCCTCAGCCAAAGCCTGCGGATCTTCCGGCGCTACCACCACCCCGCCACCGCTCTGCTGCACTGCTTTCTGGGCCGTACCAGTTTCAGGAACCGAAGCCAAAATTGCCCGACCGCTGGCGAGAATTACTTGAATTTTTGAAGGCATATTGAAGTTAGTAACGCGGCGCTTTTGTACGACTAAACTAACATCAGCAGCAGCTAACAATTCGGGCAATTTTTCTCGCGGTTCAAATGGTAGCAGCATTACATTATTAGCTTTGTAAGTTTCGCAATCTTGTTGCAAGCGCGCCAAGGCTGTTGATTCCCCCACAATGACAAAAGCGATTTCGGTTAGGTGTTTCAAACGAGCGGCTGCTTGGACAACTGTTTGCAAGCCTTGAGTGAGGGCAATATTGCCCGCGTAGAGAACGACAAATTTGCCATTGAGTTTGTGAGTTTCTCGAAATGAGTTACTTTCCTTGGGTAAGGGCCGAATGAAATTGACATCAACCCAATTGGGAACGCAAACTATTTTTTCGGGGGGTACTCCCTGAGAGTGCAATTTTTTGACAAAACCGCTATCGATGACGCTGACTTGGCTGGCTGTGCTGTAGGCCAATTTTTCCAAAGCGTCAGCAATGCGAACTAGCAGTCCGTTTTTTTTGACCAAGCCGACGCGCACGGCTGCTTCTGAGACGATATCCTGAACGTTGAGGACGATCGGGCAAGCGCGAATCCAGCCGTAAAAGGCGACTGGGACGCAAATCGGTAAAGGGGGCATTGTCGAGAAAATCACGTCGGGACGCCAGCCTCTGAAAGCTTGGACGGCGCTGGAGACAACAAAACTGCCGTCTAGCACAAGTCGGTCTAGAAGGCTGGGGTGGGGGCCGTTGACGCGCAGATAGCTGCGCTGAATTGTGACACCGTTGTGTTCTTCTGTAAGGTAAAATTTGCCCTCATATTGCGGATAAATCCGGCGCTGCGGATAGTTGGGCATTCCTGTGACGACTCGGACTTGGTGGCCGCGCTTGACTAAGCCTTGCGCTAGTTCTGTCATCAGGGGGGCAATGCCGATCGGCTCTGGATAGTAGTTATATGAATAAATTAGAATACGCATAATATTTATTTTGAAGCAAATTGTCCTCCAGCCGCGTGCATCGAGCCTGTACCCGCAGAATTGCCGAGGATGTGGTTGGGTTCCGGGTAGGACAATAGGGGAGCGAGGGGATCTTCCACTCTTTGCGAAAGAAGCCGCCCTGACCGGGCGGGTATCACGCCCTCAGGTAATGTTTTTTCGCATTACCAGGCAGTTTCGGCGATCGTCGGTACGGATATACCGAAGGTCGTCTGTGAGCTTGTACATGAACACCAGTCCCCTTTCTCCCTCTCTGTCCAAAGGATCGCGCTGCTCTTGCATGATTGAGTGCAGCTTTGCTTCTAAGTTGAAGGGTTGACCCCTGTCCCAAATCCTAATTTCTAAGTAATCGGCAAACACTTTTACCTCAATGTCGATGGGTGTCGTGGGGGGCAAGTTCTGGTGAGCGTGGCGGACAGCGTTTGTAAAGCCTTCGTTGATTATCAGCCGGCACTGCCACCAGAAATCCGCTGGTATCATGGGCAAAACGATATTCTCCAACCATTCCAAAACGGATGTTAAAGCATTCAGGTCTGTTTCAACCTGCAGGTGCCACTCGGCCTTTGGTTGCTTGTCTTTCATCTTTCTTCCCCCTGGTCGGCCCCCACCACCGCTGTACTCAGCGCCGGAGGGAGAGAAAAAGGAGGGCAAGGTCTTGGCAACATATTAGTTAAGTCAAGCTTGAGTTGAAGAAGCCCGTTTTGCCTCAAGGTGAGCATTCCTTTCGCACCATTTACTCGCACAGCAAATGAGAGACTTCCGATACTGTAATCCGCCTCGGTAGGGCGTTTAAATAGGAAAAATTCCCGAGTCAGCTTGCGAGGAAGTGATTTCAGCTTCGACCGTGTTAGCAGTCGCTACTTTTCTAAACACAGGTGAGTTCTTCTCCTCCTCGAAAATCATGCTGGGATCATTTGAGTATGACCTCGAACTCGCCAATTGCTAATTATTAATGCTCTGATTGCAGAGCTGGCAACTAGCTGTGCATTTTCTGGGCGTGTGAATTTTAACACTTAATGCTAACGTAGGTATCGCTAGCGATCGTCTGCTTGACTAAGTATCAAGTTCGAGTTCCCGCCCCCCCGTTGGCAACCGCACCTCAAAGTTAAGTGGTGGGTTGTTGAGGGTTCCTAAACAGCGCCACTATTTTTGTTAAAAAGGACTGTTACAGTTTTGACAATTAGTTTGAGGTCATACACCAGGCTCCAGTTTTGTTGGTATTTTAAATCTAAACGGATGACATCTTCAAAATCGCGGACTTGAGAGCGACCGTTGACTTGCCATTCCCCTGTCATCCCGGGTTTGACATCCAAACGCTGCCACTGAGGGACTTCGTAGCGCTCAACTTCGTCTGGGGTAGGCGGTCTAGTGCCGACTAGACTCATTTCGCCTTTGAGCACGTTCCAAAACTGCGGCAGTTCATCGAGGCTGGTTTTGCGTAAGATGCGCCCGACCTTGGTAATCCGCGGGTCGTTGTCATTTTTGAAAAATGCGCCAGAAGCCTGATTTTTGATTTGGGCTTTCATGGCTTCGGCGTTGGTACACATCGATCGAAATTTCCAAATCCGAAATTGTCTGCCCATCCAGCCACAGCGGGTTTGACCGAAAAATATCGGGCCTGGATCGTTGATAGTGATGGCTGCAGCTATGGGTACGAGCAAAATTCCTGTAATTATCAAACCGACTATTGCCCCAACAATGTCTATCAGCCGCTTCACCCACGATTGCACTGAGGGGTGGGTCATCGGTAGCTGATTGTCCGAGGGCTTGGTCTCTGTGGGAGTTGAGGTTGCAGAGGGCTGCTCGATCGTCAGCACTTGATCTAGGCTGGTGAGAGCAAATACTGCCATCACCTGCGGCTTGAGGCTTCGGAGCACCAAGTCGCTACCACGCTGTTTGGCAAATTTCAGATTGCTGACTAAAGCACCGATCCCGCTACTGTCGATGAATGTCGTCTGACTGAAGTCTAGGACAATCTTGCTGGGAACGGTGGTGCTTTCCGAAAAAAGTTGCTGGCAGGTTGTCTTGAAGTTTACAGCTTCAAGTACGCTCAAGCGCACGGGTATGTGAACTGAGGGAATCTCGTCCGAGTACGTTACCCGAAAATCTGCCTCTGGGGTTTGACTGACCATGAAGTCCTGGTTTCAAATTTCAAGCTTATGTCTTTAGCCTATTCTGTCCTAGCAGCTCCACCTTTACCAAATATTATGGTTAACAAAAGGCTAGCTTTATACAAACTTTACAAAAACACCTGCAAACTCGCCCGCCGAGAATGATATCAAAGGCAAAAATAGACTTAAGTCTACCAGTGCCAGTTTTGGCCCAAAGATTTTTGAACGCAGTCGCGGCCAAACTTTAACATCGGAATCAAGATTTTTGTGGATTCAGGCCGATTAATGTTGTCGTTAATAATTTTCGTGCCTGTCTTGCACCGGATAGCCATCGCAGTTAACAGTTAACAGCTAACACAGAAGTCAACAGTTAACGGTTAACTGGAAAACCCCCGTAACCAGCGTCGGGGGATGAGGTTAAGAATTGTAGACGTTTTCTGACTGGGAGGTTTCGCGGGTGATGGGTTTGACTTTGGCTTTGGCTTTGGCTGCGTTGCGTTTGAGGGCCTGGAGACGAGCTTCGTATTTAGCCCGCTGCTGTTTTTTGGAGGTTTGCTCGATTAAGGTTTTTAAGGCGCTGCCGAGGCTTTTGTAGGCGTTTGGGAGAGTGTAGCCGAAGCGGGTTGCCAGGGCGAGGGCTTTTTCGTCGGCGTCTACTGCTTCTTTTAAACTTTTCTCTCCGTTGTTTTTTTGGTAAAGTCTCCAGCCGGAGACACCGCATAAGGATAGGGCTAGTAACAGCAGCAAGCCGTCTTGCACCCAAAGTTCGCCGACAGCGCCGCCTAAACCAATGGCGAGGGCTGCCATTTCCCAACCGTCTCTGGGGATGGTGTCGTTTTGGATTCTGGCGACTTCGTGCCAAAATAGGAGGTTCCGCTGATCCATTGCTAGCTGTTCCCAGCGGATCAGGTCTATTTGGATTTCTACCTGGTCTTTGCCTATTTCTTCGCTGCGGATCAGGGTAGGATTAACTTCTATTGTTTTTTCTACTGTTACCCAACTTTGGAGTTCTGGGGGCAGTATGTTTTTCAAGCGCCGGATCTCACTCATCTCGGCTCTTGCTGTAGAGGTTGCATAGGATGTCATAGCTCCGGCCTATTAATTTTCCAAAGGTTAATATGTGTCTATTTCTGGAGTATAGCAAACCTTTAATGCAAATATAGTCTAGCAACGGGGGTCGATCGACCAATACTTGGAAATTTACTTGATGTGAGTCTCAGGGGGCGATCGCAACTGCCGACTCGATCCTTGACTTTCGACTATTTCATCAACGGTTCGATTTCTTTCCACAATTTCGACCAAGCCGACAACACTTCCGCCTTAGAAGTTATGCCTTTTTGAACTAAAACAACTCCGTCAAATACTTCAGGAATTCCGTACAAACCTCGCCCTAGAGCTTCATCTGTAAAACGCACTACCGCCAGAAATCTAACTCGGTCAACGGGAACTTTTAAATTGTTTGGCTGCAACTGCCACAAGTCCCGAAACTCATAATCGATAGCTAATTTTTTTAAATTGGCAAAAACTAAATCCGTGTAATATGAGTCTAACAGCTTGTTTTGTCTTCGATTACGGGATATCTTTGTTTATGGCAAATAAAGTCATGTAACTCTTCTTTTTGTCCCCACATCCTCTCTTTTTTTGCCTCGTTTAACATTCATTTTTTTCTCTTTTTTTGCTACATGAGCGCGATCGCCCACAGTCGGGTGTTCGATCGCGCACAGTAGCGAGTCGGATAGCGCGCTGCTGGCACTAACTGCTGGTCTCCCCCCTTTCCTTCTTGCAGTGGACTTACCACTTTCCGGGAATTTACACACATCATTCAGACGCGATTTAAATGATTAAAGTGACTTCAAAATACCGCTTTCCAACTGATAAATTGCTGCCATAATCCCGCTTTCAGGATTGGTAAGCAGGGACTTTTTGACATCTTTCAAGTATTCTAAAATGTGTTCCCGCAAAATCGGCCTTTCTACTTTTACTGTATGATTATAATCCCACAAATCCCAAATGATAATTCCGATGCCGACAATCGGATCGATTAAACTTACTCCCAACTGACTAGCCACTGTACCGCCTGTTTTTGTGGCTACCTTGGCGGCGGCTTTGCTGGCCACTTTTGCCGTAACTTTACTACCAACTTTAGCTGCTACTCCCAAAATCAAGGGTTTAGCAACCAAGTACCCACTGCCGCCAACTAATACTTTTAATGATAAATTCGAGACGTTTCCTTTGTCGCTAATTGTGGTAGCAATATCGTTCAGATATTTGTCCCACTGTACTTGCGGTATATTATAATTGTTTTGAACTACTTTCACATTCTTGCTAACTTCTGATATGTACAAATTAGCAGTATCTTGAGTGATTAATTGAAATCGCAGTTGAGCGTTTTTAGGTACCAGCACGCGGTTAGCAAATTCTCTTTGAAAGTCTTCGGTTAATTTTTCGGAAACAGCTTGAGACGCTGCTGTCATATCAAATCTGTTGAGTACGGCAGATTTCACAAAATTAAAAGGTACGGTAAACTCCATCTTTTTTTGAGTGAAGTAATCGAAGTACCAATCGAGAAAGCTATTGTCAACTCTGGCAATTACTTCGGTTTCCCATTTGTCCAATTCTTTAGAGGCGAAAGTTTCGGCTGTTGTATGGGATTGTTGGATAGCGTTTTTAATGTCTTGGTTGACTTTGCTAAAATCGTGCGGCGGGGAGACGACAACTGCTGTGGTTCCGGTATTGGTTAGGGACTGGGAAATTAAAAAGTTACCTAATAGGGGAATGATGACTACTAAAATTACGATCGTCCAAATCATCGGCGTCACAGTTTTGATAAACTGACCGATAACTCTGAGACGTTCTGTTTTCTCTGAATAGCTAATTTTTTCGTTGTCTTGACTCATGGCGGTTTCTCAAATGATGAGAGTTGGGCTAGTTTCGATTATAGGCGGCGCTTCCTGAATTGTGTTACGGGCGCGTGGCCTGAAATTCTGGAAAAGTTGGGTAAAAGTCCGCGCGAGTGAAGCTACCCCAAAGCGAATTGATTCAAAAGTACGATCGCACTCTTCATCCGCGTTAATCTGCGTTAATCTGCCTGCATCAGCGGTTCATAAAAAAATAAAAGAGCGTGAAGCGAAGCTATCCCGCAGGGAATCGCCCTTTAACCCTCCCTCAAACTCGATCGTCCTTATCTGATTATCTTTTAACCTGCTTTACTTAACACAACCAGAATGTACTGGTCAAGACTAACTCCTTCCCTTTCCGCTTTTTCTGCTAAACTCAAATGTAGAGATTTAGGAATCTGTAAAGATAGACTTCCGCTATACTCAACCTCCGTTGCAGGTAAAGGAATCTCATCGCCGCAGTCATAAGCAGTCTCTATCCACAATTCCCTCGCTTCCTGAATATTCTCCATCGCTTCGGACAAAGTTTCACCCTGAGACATACAGCCAGGAAGGTCTTTAATTATAGCTGTATAACCTTCAGGTTCTGGATAAAAATTGATAGGATATTTCAGGCTCAAGTAATAATCTAGGGATTTAAGCTTGACTTTCATCTTCTGATTCATCGCTCCATTCCTCTAACTTCAATAATGCCACAATTTGCCTGACGTAGACTCCTTTTACCTTCTGACCGCCCTTTTTAGGGACTGTAATCTTTAATCCATCGGCATTTCGGAAAGAATGGTGACTTCCTTTCGATCGCTTTTCTTCAAACCCAAAAGCAGTTAGGATATAGCACACATCGTCAAACCGCACTTCTGGTGGATTTGCTAAAAATTGTTCTACCAGTTTTCCTAACTTGCCCATGAATTTTTATAGAACCCATTTGAGATCTTTTGACGATCAACAGACAACGGGCGATCGACAGATCACGGGCGATCGACAGATCACGGGCGATCGAGTAGAATCGACAAAGTTGAGGGAATGCCAGTATCCCAGGGATATTAATGAGATATTCAAGCGATTTGACAGACAAAGAGTGGGAAATTATCGAGCCGTTACTGTCGCAGAAGAAGAAAACTCGACCGCCAGTGTGGACAAAGCGACAACTCCTCAATGGCATATTTTATCAGCTCAAAAATGGTTGTAATTGGGCGGACTTACCCAAAGATCTACCGCCATATTCAACGGTCTTCTGGCATTACCAAAACTGGTGTGAGGATGGCTCAATCGAGCGGATTGAGACAGCCTTGCATGGCAAGGTAAGGTGCGCGAACAAGTCAAAAAAAACCGCAGTGGACGACCTTGATCATGTTTGCTTGATAACGGCTATCACCCTGAGAAACTGACTAAAGCCTTGGAGGAGATTTACCCCGAAGCGATTGCCTAAAAGATCTCAAATGGGTTCTATAAACGGATAGGCGGGGAAACACTTACGTTAAGTCATTGCTTGAATAATGACGAGTGGGGAAATAAACACAGACAAGAAAGCTGCATATTGGTAGAAACTTATTCCGTGAAATATGCAGCTTTCTTTATCAATCTTTACCAATCGTTTCTCTCTAAAATCGATTGGGCAAAATCTCTAGTTGTTTCACCTTTGTGATACCACCAAGGCATATCTAAAGGGAAAGCTGGTAAATGTCCTTTAGGAGCATTATTTAGGTTAAATGTTAACGCTCCATAAGACTTCCAAGCAAAAATTCCACCAAATATACCTGGGTCTCTTCTCCAGCCAATCTTTTCTCCAAAATCCCCTACTTTTTTTGACACATCCGAATAAATTTGTTTTTGCGCCTTAAAACCAAAATGTCCATTACTATTCTGTGACCAAAGTTGATTAATAGTGTGTAAATCATCACGGGGCAATATTCTCAGATTTCCCTCAAAATCACGGTTAGCTATCTTTACTATGATGTCACAGGTTTCTTGGTCTGCTTTTTTCCATTCTCCCGCTTTTAGTAAACTACTGAGTCTAGTATAGTCTATAGTCAAAACCGTATTGATTTCGCGAGAAATCAGAGCAAGGATTTCTTCTTCGGAAGTAGCGTTATCTAAATAATGTTGACTTTGTTCCCTAATTTTATTTATAACTGTTGGCGAAGTTAATGGATTAATATGTTGATTAAGTTTAGCTTCGTAGAACATACAAGCAGCATGGCCTACTGCATAAATCATGAGGGCTTTAGCAGCAGCACTTATTATTTTACTGGGAATCATTCCATACTCTAGCCAGTCTATACCTGCCTCAATAGCTCTTTCTCCCAAAAAAGCTGCACCAAAGGCTGTTAAAGCTTCAATTTTTCGTTCGGGTTCTTGTAAGTTAAATCCATAAATATTGGCAATCTGATAAACCATTTCTGCCGAGAGTTTGGAGATTTCTGGTAAATCGTACTTAGCTATCCCCCTGATGACAGCTTCTGCTCGCGGAATTCCTCTAACTAAATCCACTCCCGCCGCTTGTAAGGATTTTTGAACGATAAGAACATGAGCAATTTCATAGGGAGATTTGTCTCGGTAGCTGTGCTTTAGCCTTTTAACAGACGCTTCAGATGCAGCAAAATTAATTTCACAAACAGATTCACCAATCCAATTAACTAGACTATTCCAAGCATTTGAATTAGATTCTTGCTTCAGTTGTCGTAGTTGAGGATTAGCATTGACTTCAGTATTTATCTGAAGAATTTGTTCGCTGGGTTGTGGCGATGATGTTGTATTTGTCGGCGATGGTGCGGGTGCGGGTGTGGGTGTTGGTGCGGGTGTTGGTGCGGGTGTTGGTGCGGGTGTTGGTGCGGGTGTTGGTGCTATTTCTTCTCCTACGAATACTGATTCTGGAATCCATGTTCCTCGGTTTTCCCCTTCAAATTGAAAACATATTCGGCGACAATGTACATAGGTGGCTACAGCTAAAACTTCTCCGTTTTTTGGGTGACCATTAATGTAGCAAGTTGTTTGGGAAAATAGGTCTTGAGTTGAAACCATTTTTAATTAAGTAAATAATGATTTTAGAAGGATTAGGTGGATTGAACAGCCATGAGAACAAAAAAAGAGATAAAGTTTGTAACCCTTGCCGCTCCATCAGGATAGTTTAATATCCTTATAGAACCCATTTGATATCTTTCCTGAAAAAATCAGGCAGACAAACAAGTCGTCTCACATAACTCAATAGCTACAAGACGAGAAATCATGGGGCAATGGTAGCAAAAGAGTCCAAATCCATATCGCACAGGGCTTACGCTTACAGCAATAGATCTCAAATGGGTTCTATAGATGCTTGTACTATTCTAATAAAAAAGGGCGGGCATTGCCCACCCTCGCTAGGAGTCAGGTGAAATTCACAAATTAAACCTGAGCCTCATTCTTCACCAAATTACCCCAACCCAAATCCTTCAGCGAATTATTCCGGCGCAGCGGACGAGTCACCAACTCCAAAATATCCCGCGCATTACCAAAGCCGTGAATCTGAGCAAAAGTAAACTCAACAGACCACTTAGTATTAATCCCCCGCGCTTCCAAAGGATTAGCGTGAGCCATACCCGTAATCACCAAATCAATATTCTGCTCGTAAATCCGCTGCAACTGATTGTAATTGTCTGGTTTCTCCACAATCCGAGGAGTAGGAACTCCCATCTCGTGACAAGTCTTTTCTAACAAAGCCAATTCTGCCGCCTGATAGCGCTTGTCCATGTAAGGAATTCCAATTTCCGGGCAAGTCATGCCACAGCGAATCAAGAAACGTGCTAAAGAAATCTCTAGCAAATTGTCTCCCATAAAGAAGACAGATTTGCCGCGAATTATTTGCAGGTAATCTTCTAAACCCGCCCAGATTTGCGCTTCTCTTTCGTCCAAACCTTTTGGTTCAATTCCCAACACTGAGCAAATCTTTTCAATCCAAGCGCGAGTTCCGTCAGGGCCGATCGGGAATGGCGCACCAATTAGCTTACACTTGCGGCGGCGCATCAACGTAGAAGCAGTACGCGACAAGAACGGATTCATACCCGATACATAATAACCTTCTTCCAAGACTGGCAATTCAGTGTAGCGCTTGGAAGGAAGCCAACCGGAAACTTTGATTCCTTGCTTCTTCAATTCTAAGGTTAGCTGAGTAACAACCGGATCGGGCAAAGAACCAAAAAGTACCAGCGGTGTGTGCTTGACATATTCCGATTCATCTGCTGCAACTTCCTCTTTTTTCTTGCCGAAATTCAGCAGTTGAGAGATAGCATTGCGTTCTTGTTTCTGAGATTCCATCACGGGCGCTTTCTCAGGACATTTAGCAGCCATCGCTGCTAAAACGGTATCTTCCCCTTGAGTAAAAGCGTAATCCAAGCCGTTAGCGCGCGCTGTCACGATGGGAATGCCAATTTCTGCTTCGAGTTTCGGTGCTAACCCTTCCAAATCCATTTTGATGATTTCGGTGGTGCAAGTGCCGATCCAAACAATTACACTGGGGTTACGATCGCGCTTAATTTGCAAGCACAGCCGCTTCAACTCATCATAATCGTTTAACTGAGCGGAAATATCGCCCTCTTCCAACTCAGCCATCGCATAGCGAGGCTCAGCAAAGATCATCACGCCCATTGCGTTTTGCAAGAAATAGCCGCAAGTCTTGGTACCGATGACCAAGAAAAAGCTATCTTCAATTTTTTGATAAAGCCAAGCTACGCAGCTAATCGGACAAAATGTGTGATAATTGCCTGTTTCACATTCAAAGTTTAAAGCTTCCGGTTCATTAGTAGTAATAGCAGTCATATCTCAAATCTTCTCCCTTTAAATTGTTTTTCGTCTCGAACAGGACTTGCGGCGGAGCGAGGAAACACCTGGATTTTGCGAGCATCTTGGTGCGATCGCCCAGGATAGGAATAGGTTGTTTTTCCTCTCGAACACGAACAGGCGCAGTGGCGAGAAAATACCTGTGAAAGCGCGATTGCGACGCACAGCGAACAATAAATAGAAATACCTATTTTTGGGCTAATTCCTGTGAAAAATAGATGCAACCACTCAATATTTCCGCAGTAGCCGCAGCATCCCAAATTCTGGCTAAAAAATTCTGCGCGAGGGCATACAATCCCTCACAGCAGGGATTTAGTTTACTTCACATCGCTAAGGCAAAAAGCCTTTTGGCAGTTGTGAGTTTGAGCTAATTAAAAATTAACAACTCGCAACTCACAACTCACAAATAGAGCGGGAAACTTCAAGACTAGAAGAGATTTGGGCGATCGCAACAACCTCACTTAAAATCAGATAAAAAGCCGGAAATTTCTTCATCCTCATCGTCGGAATCCAAATCGCCGAGACCTAGAGCATCTAAATCATCTTCGTCAGGATCTCCGGTAGTTGCTTCCCCCAGATCGTCAAGTCCGAGATCGTCGAGGTCATCGTCATCAGATACAGAGAAATCGTCAATACCGTCATCGTCCAAGTCGCCCAGATCCATATCTAGGTCATCTGAGGTCGCTGTCCCAAAAGGATCGGGTATTTCTTCGGCGACAAACTCTGCATCTTCTTCCCCAAACGGATCGGAAATCCCCGCTTCGAGATCTCCAGAGGTCAAAGTCCCAAATTGTGAGGCTTCATCTTCCTCGTCATCGCCGAGGTCGAGACCGCCCAAAGCCGAGGCTTCATCTTCCTCGTCATCGCCGAGGTCGAGACCGCCCAAAGCCAAAGCTTCTTCTTCCTCATCGTCGCCGAGGTCGAGACCGCCCAAAGCCAAAGCTTCTTCTTCCTCATCGTCGCCCATATCAAAGTCAGATACGGCGTCTTCCTCATCGTCGCCCATATCAAAGTCAGATACGGCGTCTTCCTCATCGTCTTCGAGACCGAGACCGTCCAAAGCCGAGGCTTCTTCCTCGTCATCGCCCATGTCGAAGTCGGAGACCGCTTCTTCCTCCTCATCGTCCATGTCGAAGTCGGAGACCGCTTCTTCCTCGTCATCGCCCATGTCGAAGTCGGAGACCGCTTCTTCCTCGTCATCGCCCATGTCGAAGTCGGAGACCGCTTCTTCCTCAAACTCATCGAAGGATTCCTCCTCTGAGCTCAGTGCTGACGCTGCTGCTGCCAGACCTGCTGCTCCGGCGACTCCGGCGACTACTCCGGCTGTTGCCAAGGCAGCACCCCCCAATTTATTAGATTTGGCTGCGGCGGGTGCTGCAGTTGCAGTTTGAGCTTGAGCTGCGGCGGGTGCTGCAGTTGCAGTTCGAGCTGCGGCGGGTGCTGCAGTTGCAGTTTGATCTGCTGTGGGTGTTGGAGATTTACCGGCCGTCTGCGGCGCGATATTTGAGGGCATACCCAGCGCGATGTCCGGGTCAAAATTGAGTCCCAACACTTCGATCAGGCTGTCTGCATCCGGCTTGAGTTTTGAGAAGGGCAGCATTAATTGCTGGAGTTCCGGCTCCAGGGCAGCCGCAATTCCCAGGATGAGGTAAGAAACAGGCCTTTTCCCGCCGTCGGGTGTGGCGACCGTGTTCTCAGCCGTCATGTGCAGGAGCAGCCAAGCCCGATTTACCTGGTAGTAGTCCAACCACTTCTGTTTGAGAGCAACTGAAAAAGTATCAAAAAAAGCCATAACCTCTTTATCCTCATCCTGATCGCTAGACCTATTAAACCATCATCAGGTCTAGCTCATCTTCCTCCTTCTTGACCACCGGTTGCACTGGATTTAGATAAAAATCTGAAAGTAAGGCAAATAATTCGCGATCTGGCGTGTCGTTGGGCACTACTCCTTCGGGCATTGCCAAAATCTGGTCAGCGATGTTGAGGTAGTAATCGCAGACGTAGTTGAGGGAAGGATCGCTTTCGGCCATCTCAAACAATGTTTTGCCTTTGACGCGAGAAACGCGAATGTCTTCAATCAGGGGCAGCACTTCCAGCACCGGCATCGGTACAGAGTCAATGTACTTGTCGATCAAGTCGCGCTTTGAGGTGCGGTTGCCAATTAAACCGGCGAGCCGCAACGGGTGAGTGCGGGCTTTTTCGCGGACTGAGGCGGCGATGCGGTTGGCTGCAAATAAAGCGTCGAACCCGTTGTCAGTAACAATCATGCAGTAGTCGGCGTAGTTCAAGGGGGCTGCAAAACCGCCGCACACTACGTCACCGAGCACGTCGAACAGGATGATGTCGTATTCGTCGAAGGCATTGAGTTCTTTGAGGAGTTTGACGGTTTCACCGACTACATAGCCGCCGCAGCCAGCTCCTGCGGGAGGGCCGCCTGCTTCTACGCAGTCAACGCCGCCGTAGCCTTTGTAGATGACATCTTCGGGCCAAACGTCTTCGTAGTGATAGTCCTTTTGCTGAAGGGTGTCAATAATTGTGGGGATCAAGAAGCCAGTGAGGGTAAATGTGCTGTCGTGCTTTGGATCGCAACCGATTTGCAAAACTTTCTTGCCGCGCTTGGCTAGGGCAACGGAGATGTTGCAGCTTGTTGTCGATTTGCCAATTCCACCTTTTCCGTAAACTGCGAGTTTCACTCTTTGTTCTCCTATAGGTTTCTATCAAAACGATGAGGGCTGGGTTTTCATGCTTTTTTTCGATCGCCCAATTGCCATAGCCCAATTGCAATAGCCCAATTGCAATTCCCTTACTGTCAGTCGATTTGAGATTTCAAATTTGAGATTAAAGAATGGACTCCACAGATGAATCTGGGGCTTCTCTCTAACTAAAATTTTCTCTCTCGACCACTTTTGTTTGGGGCTTGTATCCGTCTTTGGGTTAGACCAATTTTGGACTCAGCCCTTAGTCACCTCGTTGAAAGCATTATTAGCTAACTTGCGATGAAAAGAAAGGGGGCCTCTAAATGAAAATGCTAGTAAATTTGTTTATTTTGCATCTTTAGTAATCTTAACTGTTTTTTTGATATAAAAATCTATTTTTAGATTATTTTTAGATTTTAAATGGATTTTATAATACTTTCTTAATATAAAGAGGTACAAAAACAAAACAAAAATTAACTTCTCAAACAATCTGGGCTTTTGGCTTTGGGGCTAGGATGCAGGCAGTTGATGGCTTGTGTGGGTAAGTGGAACGGTCATAAAGGCGCTAGTGGATGAGGCAAACTCGAAGTGAGTTCAGATCAGTTGGGCCAGGGGAGAGCAAAGTGATGGGATTTTAGATTTTAGATTTTAGATTTTAGATTGGGAAACATTCACTTTGCTGGGGTTTCGGGTGTTTTGTAAAAAATTGTAAATTTTTAGGAAATGGTGGGGAGTCGGAGAGTGGGGAAGTGAGTCGGGAAGAGGGAGAAAGTTATGGGATTTTAGATTCTAGATTGGGAAACATTCACTTTGCTGGGGTTTCGGGTGTTTTGTAAAAAATTGTGAATTTTTAGGAAATGCTGGGGAGTTGGAGAGTGGGGGAGTGAGTCGGGAAGAAGGAGAGTGGATGGGGAGAGTGGGGGATTGGGAGAATATCATGTCTTCCCCATGACTACTGATACCAGTTGAAAAAAAGAATGCAACTGTAGGCCCGTGCTCCAAACCACGAGCTTAATGAGTCATTTCCAATTCTTCAATTCTTCAATTCTTCAATTCTTCAATTTTTAAATCTAAAATCTAAAATCCTATGACTGCTGACTAATGACCACTGACGATCGGAATCTCGATCGCAAATTCAGTGCCCCGTCCAGCTTCCGAAACGCAATCGAGTCGCCCCCCGTGCTGTTCGACAACTAAATGGTAAGAAATCGACAGTCCCAACCCAGTGCCCTTTCCGACTGGTTTGGTAGTAAAAAACGGGTCAAATAATTGGTGGCGAATCTCATCCGGTATGCCCCGCCCGTTGTCGGAAATGCGGATCGCGACAAAATCGCCGCCAACAACTTCAGTACGAATTTTTATTGTGGGAACAGTCAATGGAGAACTAGGATTTGACGGGGGTGAATTTTTCGCATTTCTCGCCGCCCATTCCCCTTTCTGGATTTCTTCATCCAAAGCATCAATAGCATTGCCGATAATATTCATGAACACCTGATTGATCTGACCGGCACAGCACTCGATGTTGGGCAAATTACCGTATTCTTTAATAATGTGAATAGTTGGATGTGCGCCGTGGGCTTTGAGCCGGTGCTGCAAAATCAACAAAGTGGTTTCAAGTCCCTCGTGAATGTCAACGAGCTTGATGTTAGATTGATCGGATCGCGAAAAATTACGCATCGACACAACTATTTGGCGGATGCGCTCGGTTCCTACTTGCATAGAAGACAGGATCTTAGATAAGTCTTCTACCAAAAAATCGACTTCCATATCTGCTGCTGCTTTCCGAATTTCCGAGACTGGTTCGGGATAGTGCTGCTGGTAAAGTTGCAACAGTTGGAGCAATTCTTTGATGTAGTGGCTGGCGTGGGAAAGGTTGCCGTAGATAAAATTAACAGGGTTGTTAATTTCGTGAGCGATACCGGCAATCATTTGTCCCAAAGAAGACATTTTTTCGGTTTGCACCAATTGAGTTTGAGTTTGCTGCAACTTTCGCACAGTTTCCTCTAATTGCTGCGCTTGATTTTTCAAGCAAGTTTGCTTTCGCCGCAGGACTTCTTCAACTCGCTGGCGCTTGATAATATCCCGTCTCAACAATTCATTTGATTCTAAAAGTTGAGCGGTGCGTTCTTCAACTTGTTGTTTTAAGTCGTCGTGAGCTTGGCGCAGGGCTTCTTGGGCCCGCTGCCGCTCTAAAATTTCTTGCTGCAAAAGTTCGTTGGCTTTCTGCAATTGGGTGGCTCGATCGTCAACTGCTTGTTGCAACAGCTCGATCGTCCCATACATTTCAGATTGGTTAAAAACTTGCGGCAAACTTGTCTGAGAGACAACACCCAAAAGTTCTCCCTGGCTGCCAACTACTACCAAACGACGGACGCAGTGCCGCTGCATGGACTGGTGGACACTCCAGAGGGAATCGGCGGGAGATATGCAAAATAAAGGCGCACTCATTGCCGTTGCTGCTGGGATTTCCGAGAGGTTGAGTTCGAGGGCGTGAAACTGCACGATGTCGCGCTCGGTGACAATGCCGATCGGAATTTGATAATTTTGTGTTGGTGCGATCGCCCGATCAGGATGCTGAGTTTGCTCTTGGACAATGACGACGGAACTAACTCGATGCTTGACCATGAGCTGGGCTAAATCGAGGGCTGAGGCAGTTTTTGGAGCAGAAATGACTTCTTTAGTCATGATATCTGCTGCACAGCGCAAATTGGTTAGCAAGTTAATCGGTTGCAGGGCTTCGTGAATGGCTTCGCGGGTGATGATGCCGATAAGTCGCGAGTCCTCGTCCACTACGGGCAAATGCCGGATGGAGTGCTGGCGCAACGTGAACATAGCTGTGAAAATATCTTGAGACTCGGATTTTTTGAGGGTAATGGGCGATCGAGTCATTACGTCAGCAATTGTCAGTCCGACTGTACAAGCTGCGACGGTAGTTAGCTTGACGATATCCCGTTCTGTAAAAATGCCGATGGGCCGATTATCTTCGACGACTAACACGCAACTACGCTTGGCTGCGCTAGCAACAGCGTTTTGTTTTTCGCCACAAAGGTGACAGGAGACGCGCATCGGGTTCATGAGAGCCAACACCTGGGCGATCGGGGTTTCTGGAGCCACGGTGAGGGGGTGGCGGTCGATCGCCCGATCTAAAGGCGAGGAGTAGATTGGCCGGCTGTTGGGCCGTCCAGCGGGTTCTGATGATTTAATTACGGGCAACTGCGGGGCTGAATCTCGGAAATGTTGTAATTTTTCTTCTTGTAGCATGATTATTAATTTTACTTAATGAGTTGTTACAATTTTGGAGACTTGGGTTGGCAGACTTAGCATTAATTAAGCGGGTGACAGATGCTCGATCGCCTAAAATCTGATTGCTAGAACACTCTTATTTAATTTTTATTTTTTAAATCCTATGTCGTGGACACCATTAAGTCATCGAATTCATCATTTGCCGCTGATCCTTGCGGGCCCGATTTTGCGCCGGACTGAAAGTCGGGCCGTGACAGTTTGGCTGGCTCTGAAAGCACCCCGCCAAGTCGAACTCAAGGTTTATTCGACAGAGGGCGGAACCGGCGAAATTGTCGATCGGCCATTGCTGCAAGGTGCGAACTCTACCGTACAGCTCGGCAAATACCTGCACGTAGTCGCGGTGACTGCTAAACCAATTAATAGCAATGTCTTGACATCTGGGGAAATTTATGCTTATGACATCAAGTTTGCGGGGAGTAGCGAGTCGAACGTCGGGGGTGCAGTCCCAGAAAATGAGAAAGAAAATCTCATTTCTTGCCTGTGGCCTGCCACCCCTGATTTATCGGCTTTGGGGCCGGAGACGATTAGTTATTTCGCTCACCAGTTGCCCACTTTTGCCCTGCCGCCACAGGATTTAAACTATTTGCGTATCGTTCACGGTTCTTGTCGCAAGCCCCACGGAGACGGCAGAGATGCGCTGCCAATCTTGGATAATTCGATCGAACAGTTTGCAGGTACGGCAAATAGCAGGCCCCACCAACTGTTTTTAACCGGCGACCAAATTTACGGCGACGACGTGGCCGATGCGATGCTGTGGGCTTTGACGGATGCTGGCGATACCCTGTTGGGCTGGGAAGAGAGTCTACCCCTGATGGATGATGCCCAAATTAAAAAGAATTTGTGTATCAGTATACCTAAAAATTCGGCAAACGAAAATGCAGGTGGCCAAGAGAGGGAAATTTTTAGAGAGTCCCCTATTCAGAAACCGTCTGATGCTGAATATGAGTCCAAAAAACCAATTGAGTTAAAACCGGGGACTCGCAGCGATATTGCCAGAGATTTTGGCGGCTTTACGGCGATGTTGGTAAATAAACCCGCCAATGCTAAAAGTCACTTATTTAGCTTGGGGGAATATTGTGCGATGTATTTGTTCGTTTGGTCGCCGGTATTTTGGTGCACGGGTTTTCCGAAGGGTAAGGATATTTGTCCAAATTCTAAGCAGGCAAAAGTCTGGGATAGAGAAGTTGTTGAACTTAACGGTTTTGCTCGCAATTTGTGGAGGGTGAGGAGGGCGCTAGCGAATATTTCTACTTATATGATTTGCGATGATCATGATGTTAGCGACGATTTGTATTTGAATCGAGAGTGGTGTTACCGGGTGCTGGGGAAGCCGCTGGGACGACGGGTGGTGCAGAATGCTTTGCTGGCTTACGCTGTGTTTCAGGCTTGGGGAAATACGCCTGCACAGTTTGAGCGCGAAAAACCGGGAGATAAATTATTAAAGGCTGCTGAAAAATGGTCGGATTCGGCGGGGACTGATGTTTCTGTTTGGGAGGAAGTGGCTTCGTATTTGGGAATTCCAGGACTCGATCCGAAAACTCATTTGCCTAAGTTGAAATTAGATGAAGATGTTTTTATTTTGGATCGGGATGGCGAGGGTGTAAGTGAGGTTTTGAATTGGCATTTTACTGTGAGAAGTTTTAAGCATGAGGTGATTGTGCTGGATACGCGGAGTTGGCGGGGGTATCCGGTGAAAAGCGCGATCGATCCGCCGATGCTTTTGACTCACAAAGGTTTTGAGGAGCAAATTCAGCAGCCTTTGCATGAAACTAATTTGCTGAATAAAACTGGGGAGTTTGAGATTGAGGCGACGCTAGTAGTTGTGCCGACAAATTTAGTGGGTTTGTGGATTATTGATGCGGTGCAAAAGCGGGATGTGGAACAGGGGAAGGTTTTTAATAGCGATGCGGGGGATGCTTGGAATTTTCACGAGTTGGCTTTTGTGAAGCTGTTGTCGGAGTTTTTTAAGCAGCGCGATCGGGTGATTGTGTTGAGCGGGGATATTCACTATGCTGCTGCTGTGCGGCTGAGTTATTGGTCTGATTGTCATTTTGGCGATTCTCGATCGAATATTGAGCCTTTGAATATGGCGAATTATCAATCAAATTGTCACTATTCTGTGTTGGCGCAGTTGACTGCTAGTGCTTTTATCAATGAGGAGTGGAAAACGCATTTAATTCATACTAAGATTAAGTCGCTGCTTCCTGAGCGATCGCACGAATGTTTAGGATGGAATGAGCCGCTGGAATTAATGAAAATTCCCAGGAGTAGCAGAAAGAAAGCTATGGCTGCTGCTTTCAGGAATAGACAATCTCTGCCTGATTGGGGTTATCGGATTGACTGGATTAAACGGCAAAGAGCTCGGGTGTTTTTGCTGCTAGAAAAGGGAACTCCGTCAGATAGAACACATAAAAATAAACAATTGTCATTCCTGCGTAGGTTGTGGAATTTTATATCGCTGTTGTGGCGCAATCGCTGGCTGCAAGAGGGTGATGAGATTGTGGGATATAGCAATATTGCGATCGTCAGTTTTCAGTGGCCTGCGGATAGTGATGGGGAGAAAGCGGTGATCCAAAATGTTTATTGGCGGCCGCTTTGGGAGCCGAATAGTGTCGTTTACAGTCAATATTTTGTGCCGCTAGGATTGGATGAGGATGATTAGATTCCCGATTTCTTGAACAAGTCGGGGATTTCGATACGGGTACAATATTCTGGTGAGTTTGTGGCACTGTCCGCCGGGAGCATCTCAAGGAAAGCAGCAAAGCTAGAAACTGGAGTTGGGAGCCAGCAGCCAGGAGCCAGGAGGACAGAGGAAGAAGGAAGGAGTGTTCTTACAAATATGATATGCTCCCGTGTCCGCCGGGGGTTGAAATCCTGACTATGCAGGACTACCGGGATTTTCTTCTGATTTATTAAAGCTGAAACCCTTGGTGGATATACTATAAATTACGAAGCCCGTGACGAGATTTGAACTCGTGACTTCCTCCTTACCAAGGAGGTACTCTACCACTGAGTTACACGGGCATAAAAAATTAAGAACCTCCAATTAAAAAATTAATTTTTAATTCTTAAATTTTAACTTTTTATTAAATTGAGGTGGGCCGAGCTAGATTTGAACTAGCGTAGGCGTAGCCAGCGGATTTACAGTCCGCCCCCATTAACCGCTCGGGCATCGACCCATTTCCATCACAGTTATATATCCTAGCACCACAATCTTTATTTGCAACAATATATTTGAAACTCTAATCATTCAGTTGAGAACACATAAGTGAGTTAGCGGTAGATGGGAAAATGGAACACTGTTTAAGGTGTGCATTGCTACGTCTAGGCTGGGTGCCCACCCGGAGCACCCTAAGTCTAGACTAAGAGGAAATTCCTAATTCACTAATTCCCCGGTTTCTTGCAGGGAGTGCAGGCGGCGGTAAATACCTTGTTGGCTTAAGAGTTCTTCGTGGCTGCCAACTTCGACGATTCTACCGCCGTCGAGTACGACGATCGTATCGGCTTCGCGAATTGTACTCAGTCTGTGGGCAATAATTATGGTGGTGCGCGTACCGAGGATATTCTGCATGGCTATCTGGATCGATCGCTCGCTTTCATAGTCCAAACTAGAAGTAGCCTCATCAAAAATTAAGACATCCGGCTCCACCAACAGCGCCCTCGCAATCCCCAACCGCTGCCGCTGACCGCCGGACAAGCGCATTCCTCTCTCCCCGACCACGGTATAGTAACCTTGGGGCAACAGCCGCACAAAATCGTCTACCTTGGCAATGCGACAAGCATCCTCAACTTGATCGAAAGTGGCGCTTCTGTTTCCGTAAGTCAAATTTTCCAGCAAAGTACCGTTAAAAACGTCTACTTCTTGGTGAACAATGGCTAAACGCTGGCGGTAGCGAGTCACGTCTAAGCTGCGAATGTCTTCGCCGTCGATCAGAATGCGGCCGGAGTTGGGTTCAAAGTAGCGAAACAGAAGTTTAACTAAAGTCGATTTCCCGGAACCCGATCGCCCGACTAATGCTACAGTTTGACGGGGATGAATCAATAAATTCACATCCTGCAAAACGGGTTTTTGACTGTCGTATCCGAAGGTCAAACCGCTGAACTCAACTTTGCCGGTAAATTTATAAGGCGACGCCGATCGAGCATTTTCTGCTAAATTAACCGCATCAACACCGTCTGGTAACTGCATAAACTCGTGGAACCGGATCATTGAAGAATAACGCCGTGCCAATAATTCGGCGATAACGCTAATCGGACGCAGTTGGGAATATGCCATGCTTGCCAGGGTGTAGACGGTAACAAAATATCCGAGGGAAATTTTGCCTGCAACCGTGGCTGCTAGGCTAAAACCGAGGACTGAAAACAAACACAACTGGACGATCGTCTGCTGGTATGTCCCCAGGATGACGTATCCTTTGTGAATGCGGTTGATCACGACTTTTGATTCGCGATCGAGTCTGGTTGTTTGCCTTTTGAGTTCATGGCTTTCTGTCGCAAAAGCTTTGACTGTTTTGATGTTGGTGATAATTTCCGAGTTGCGGCTTTCGGTATCTTCGATGTATTCATCCAGACTTTCTTCCTGCGCCGTCACCTGTTGCAGGCCTTTTAAGGTGAAACTGAGGATAAATAGAAATGAAACCAAAATTAATAAGCCAATCCGCCACTCAATTAAGCAGATAACGGCAAAAATGCCGATTAAGCGAACGACTTCGGGGATGAATTCGCCGGCAATTTCTGGGTAAGTCCAAGTATGGTTGGCGATGCCTTTGGCGATGCGGCTGGCAATCCGTCCGGCGTTGTTTTCGTCGTAGAATTCTAGGGGTAAGGTGAGGATTTTGCCGATCGCACTTCTCATTTGATCGCGCCTTGCCCTCAATGGTATCGCCCAGTGGAACCAATTTCCCACCCAAGGCTGTACCGGTGCTTTGGCGACTGTTACCAGAAAAATTATGCCCAGCAAGACGGATAGCGATAATATTTTGTTGGGTGAGTGCTGGGTAACAGAGGCGATGGCTGTTATCAGTTTTTGGGTTACTGTATCTGTAGGTTGACCCGACAATACGTTTAATATTTGACCGATCGCGTAAGGAACAAGCAAATCGGCTAGTGCCAAAACGCTGGAGCTAGCTATGCTGTAAAGTGATATTTTCCAGTAGCGACTGTAGTATTTGAAGATGTCCTGAAAGCTTGCCATAAATTTGTGTTGAGATACAACCCTTGCAAACACTTGCATTTAGAACTGCGCTCTCGGCGCGCCGTGTTTACAAGTGTACTACAAAAGTATTCGATCGGGGAGTCATCTCGGCTCATGCTAGCGACTCGCCCGATCGGGTGATTTATGGCAATCATTTGATCGTCCGCAATCGATCCGCATTCCAGGGCCATCAATTTCAGGCTAAGGGCAAAAAAATGCAAAAGACAGAATTTTTCTTAAATTCTGCCTTCTGAGCAAGGCCTGATAAGTTTTACGTTTGAGTAGTCTGTTAGCTGAAGGTGTAGGCTGATTGCAGCGCCCACCAGATCAAGAAGCCGATTCCGCCGGCAATGACAATCGCCGAAATGGCGATCGCTATAGGACTGTCAGCTCCCTTGAACTTCATGATTCCGCGATTTAAATCTGACATGACAGTGTTCTCCCACAATTCCAGCTTGATTGTAGCTTTGCCGTCGGCGGATGGCGGTCAATTTTCACGGCAATTACTGATTTGGTTAATGATCTGGCTGCTGAAATTTCCGGTGGGGATAGGCTTTGGGGGTTTTTACAGGGTGTCTGAAAAAAAACTTACTAAAAAGACTTGACAAATTTCGAGAATTGAGACAATATTGTTAATACCGCAGGAAATGCGGGTGTAGCTCAGTGGTAGAGCGTCACCTTGCCAAGGTGAATGTCGCGCGTTCGAATCGCGTCACCCGCTTTAGAAGATAAAAAAATCAAGGAAACCGGAAAGTAGATGAAGAAAGTTTTGGGTATACTCCTAATGATGGTTGATAATACCTAAGTTAGTGGTAAGATTGAATGCAGAACTTGCAACTCAAAATTGTCGATCGGGTCATATCTCGGAACAGGCAGTTGAAAGCCTAGGTATGGCGGAATTGACAAGTTTGATTAAGTGGATATGTTAACGATTATTTTTGCAAAAACGCTTTTTTTATCCGATCGCTAGTGCCCTCTCAAAAAGCTCCCAAGATTGACTTAAACGATGAGTACCCCTGTCCTTGCCGACGCCGGGGTCGTCTAGTTCCCATAACGTTGACAGAAGCCTTGGGCTGCAACCGCTGTCAACAAATATTTGTATTGGACGAAAGTGGATACGTGATCGAGCAACTATCAACGAACTATCCTTACAAGCAGGCTTGGCGGTGGACGGGCAACCAGTGGAACAGAGCGCATCCGGGTTTGAAGGCTTATTACTTGCCACTGGCTTTGGGTATGATATTGGTGCCGCTAGTGATTTGGTTGCCCTTGGCGCTACACTCGCCGGGCCCGAATATTATTCTGTGGGCAATGGTCGCGGTGCTGCTAGCAATGCTGCCGGCGCTGATGGTATGGCTGGCTTATAGGCGTTAGCTAGATGATAATAGAGGATTTTACCCATTCATCAGATGCCGCAAATGTCGCGCGTCGCGCTTATCAAGCTTCTTTGGAGTTGGCTGCGACAAAGAGTGCCGATCGCGCTGCAGGTTTGCAGGCGATGGCGGGCTCGCTGAAACGCCGGCAAAATGACATTTTAGAAGCAAATACTCTGGATCTAGAAGCGAGTCGGGACATGGCGATTCCCGAGTTGATTGTGGAGTGGCTGAAGCTGACGCCGGAACGGATCAAGACAACTGTGCAAATTCTGGAACGGTTGGGGGAAATGCCAGATCCGATCGGCAGGGTGATCAATGCTTCTTATCAGGTCGATCGCTGTCAGGTTTACTGTCAGTCGCTACCACTGGGGGCGATCGCTCTAATTTACGAGGCATTTCCAGAGTTGGGGGCGATCGCAGCCGGTCTGTCTCTCAAAAGCGCTAACAGTTTGATTCTTAAAGGCGGCAGCGAAAGCTGGCACACTAATACAGTAATTGGAGAAGCTTTGGTTTCGGTGATCGATGAGGTCGGTTTGCCATCGGGATGTTTGCAGATACTGCCGCCGGATCGGGGCGCTTCGATCAGAGAATTGGTCACTCAAGACCAATATCTCAATTTAATTATTCCCTACGGCAGGCCAAGTTTGGTGCAGCAGGTGGTTAGGCTGTGTACAGCACCAGTTTTGAGGTCGGCAATGGGAAATTGTTACCTTTATTGGTCGCCGACTGGTAGTTTGGAGATGGCAAGGTGGATGATTTTGGACAGCCATCAAAGCGTTCCCGATCCTGTTAATGCGATCGAGAAAGTGCTGATTGATCGCAACCAAAAGCCTTCTTCCTTAGTTAGGCTGTGGAACAGTTTAAAAGAAAAAGGCTTTCAAATTAGCGGCGATGCAGATCTTGTTGCAGATTTCCCAGACTTGAAGCTGGCGGAACCATACGAGTGGACTCAACCGTATTTAAACAAAACCATCGCGTTTAAAGTTGTCGATAGTTTAGAGATTGGGATCGGCTGGATCAACCGCTACAGCAGCGGTCACGCTGACTGCATTGCCACTGAATCTTACTTAGAAAGTCGCCAATTTGCTCTGGATGTTAACAGCGCCTCAACTTTTATAAATGCCTCACCTCGGTTTTGGCGTTATCAAAATCGGGGAGATGCGATATTTTTGGGAATGTCCAACCAAAAAGGTTATCGCCGGGGATTGATCGGGTTAGATACGCTGACGACAATTAAAGAAATTGTTCAGGGAAACGGACTTTTTTAATTTTATAGGTTATTTAGGATTGGTTATTGAGATTAAACCAAACTGAAAAGTGGGAGACTATTATCGATGCGTAAGCCTCTAATAGTTTTTTCTAAAATTTTCTTTATGGGATATAATATCTTCGTAGAACAATCAGGCAGCCTTGATCTAAAGCAATTTGATCGCCAGTTCTCGGATAGCCACAGTGGAGAGAGATAAAATCTCCGCATCCTAACAATAAGCCGCCGGATTTATGTGTGGGTTCAATCTAAAATCGGGTACGGGATCTAATTAAATGTAGAAACTTATTAACTCACATGAAAATACTCTTAGCGATCACATGAAATCAGAAAAATCACTCAATACTCTAGACAAGGCAGCAACGCCGACTTTAGGCGAAGAAACGCTAATTCACCACTCGGTATATGTAAAAAAATTGCGTCCGTTGCTGCAGTCAAATGCCTTTGAACCAGATCCTAGCAAGTTAGCAATACTACTCATCAACGCTGCTATTTTATTGCTGGGCTGGGGAATTGCTGCTAATCTCGATCGCTGGCCTGTCTATCTTTTAGGGCTTTACTTACCTTTAGCCGTCATCATGGGCAATAGTATCATAGTTTTGCTATTTAGCTCCCACGATTTGATGCACGGTAGCGTTCAGAAAAAGTCTCGCCTGACTTATCCGATCGCCTTTTTGGGACTAAGTATGCTGTTTATGCCGCCTACTCAGTGGAAAAATCTGCACAACCTCGTACATCACAATAACACGAATTCTTTGGCAGACCCCGATCGCAACTATCTGTACCAGCAACCAGATACTTGGGGAAAATGGATTCAAAATCTGTTTGTACCGTCGGTGGAAGTCAGCCCGGTGTGGTTAATTGTAGGGATGGCCGGTTCGTGGTTAGTGCATAATTTCCGCAATCTCACCTCGGTACTGTTATTTAACGATAAATCTGTCGATTACGTACCGGCTGCCTTTACAGTTAGTCCTAAAGATAGATTGACAATCGCATTTGAATGTCTGGGAATTTTAGGAATTCATGCCAGCATTTTGTTCTACCTAAATTTTCATCCGCTTAAAATCGCTCTTGCCTACTTTTTGCCGATCGCAATTGGTCATGCAGGCGCCATGTTTTACATCTATACCAACCACATGGGTTGCCGGATGACCGTCATTAATGACCCGCTGATCAACAGTATGTCAGTGCGGGTTCCTAAAATATTTGACCTGCTGCACTTGAATTTTTCTTACCACACAGAGCATCATATTTTCCCCAGCATGAACTCAAACTATTATCCGATGGTGCAAGAGTTGTTGCAAACTCACTATCCCGGACGCATGAATTTAATAGATGCGGGAGAAGCTTGGCGGTTGCTGATGCAAACACCGCGGCATTATCAAGATGAAGTCACCTTCACTGATTCCTCTGGTACAACGTCCGTGAATTGCTCGATTGTTGAAGAATACAAAAGCTGAGAAAGCCCATTGGATCTCACATCTTGCACCATCCTTAAGAACAGGGTTGCCGGCCTGTTCCACAAACAATGAATTTTATTTTGGGGAGTAGGGGTTGGGTGTCTCGCCCAACCCCTACTCCCCAAAAATACACTCCTACATACTGATGCTATTGAGCACCAACGAAGGCTTGAGAGCAATGTAAGGAATTACTCGTTTTTGATTGTTGGCATCAATCTTCTGTTCAGCCATATTCAAATTTTGCTGGAACTGTCTGGCTAAAAATGCGATCGGCGTTCCCTCAAAAACTTCATCAAAGCTCATCCGGTAGAGTTCTTGGAAAGATTTATCGTAATAACCTAAACGGTCATATCGATAAGCTGACAAAATAAACAGAATTTTCAGTTGTTCAGCCGCTCGCTTGTACGGAGGAAGCAACCGTAAAATGTCCTTTTCCGTAATGACTTCTAGAGTCCCAGAAGCATTAATTTTGGGAATGTCCCGGTATGCTGCCAAGGGCATATTGGCAGCAAAACTCATGTATTCATACTGGGGAAAATTGACTGCTGAATGCTGCGGGCCGCAGGTAAAAATTATGGTTGTGACAATTTTAATTAATTGTTCAACTGTGTCGATTTTGCTGGGCATTCCTTTGACTTTACCGCCTTCATTCGAGGCTAATTCTTGGGCCCAAGTTTGCAGTTCCACATCTTGGACGAGTGCTTCATTTGTCGGGTAAAAGAATTTGAGATAGCCACATACAAAGGTTTCGATCGCATTCCACAGCAGCAATCCATCATCTCGGTAAGGATAGTGAGGCAGTTGATTTGGATCGTCCATGCCCCGATTTTGCAGTTCGGTTGGGAATGCAAATTGATCCAGACTCCAGTTACTACAAGCCTCTCTAGCTATTTCCATTGTCTCTGGCAAGCTACCGCTTAGCAAGTCATCGACTGGCCCGCCCGGAGCGATCAAATAAGAACGCGCCAGCTCGTTGTTAGTCAACATAAACCGAAAGTGCGGTTTCAGCAGCAGGCTAAGGGGGTGATTTTTAGCCAACTGTCGGGCGGTGACGATCGCGATTGGTTCCATCACCAAATGAGTTCGACCTAAATGCGAACTCATTTCGTGGTGATTGGCATCTGCTACTTGCACGCAGAGTTTCGCAAACAGCCAATCCACAGGACGATCGAACGAGGTGTAAAGATGGCTATTTGGGGTCGGATCTAGTTGAATGGCGATCGGCACCAGTTCACCGCGATCGCGGATTCCCGTCCACCGCCAAGCGAAAAAAGCTCGCGGTTTTGGCAAAAATTTTCTGCCTTTTTCATAGCTGCCGCCTCCTATTTTTGAAGGCGCGCGATAGTGTTGGTCGCTACCCGTATAATCGGCAATGTAAATGTTTTTTTGTTGCAACTCTTGGCCCAGATCGAATAATGGGTGAAAGCTGGAAATTTGTGCCAGTGTTTGCGCCCGAGGATCGCCGGCATCTAACAAACGAAGCATCATCGGATTTGCTCCAGACAGGCGCTGTTCTGCAAAAGAGCGATCGGTTTGGTAGATTTTGGCAACAGCAGGTAGCGGCAGCAGAGTAAAGAAATCTTCATAGTCTTGGAGCTCGTCGAGAGGATCGAGAAAACTTCTCGAATCGGCCGCCAACATATTTCCGGGAAGTTCCGATGTTGCTAGTATCCGCTCTCCAATATACTTGCTCGAAAAGTTCTCGGCTGCGGGCACATCTTTCAATAATGCCAAAGGTGATAAACTCTCATAGTCAAACTGATAAGCTTGTTGCTGACGATTCAAGGAATCTTGGCGCTGTTCTTGGTTCGGGTCGTCTTGAGGAAGAGAAGGTTTCATATTGTCTACCATTGTATAAATCAACTCTCTTTTTGTAGTAAAATATCGGACATCATCACTACTGATCGAGGATGGAATTTAAAAAGTATTGTGCGGGTTCATGCTTGATATAGGTCTTATTCACCGATCGATCATCTGATTCCGGACTTTTTTAAACTCAGACAAATTTCTCAAAATAATGCAACACTTCTAGATCGCCCTCAATCCACATAGGGGGGTTTCATTATCCAGATAAGCAGCTCGCATTTGAGAACCCCGACTTCTTTGAGAAGTCGGGGTTCGTGGTGTTAGGTTTTTTGAGCTTGGTCTACTGATTAGCGGTTAGGCACGAACCATTAAATATTGGCCGTTGCCGTTATATTCGCCGTCGCAACTCGCGAAGTTAGACACAAACCAAATCAAGTAAAACCGCCAGATTCGCCGAAATTTAGCATAGTCGATGCCGTAGTCCAAATCTTTGACTATTGCCTGAGAATCGTCAAAGTTTTTCAGCCAGTTAGCAAAGGTTGTGGAGTAATTGTATCCGTTGAGATACCATCTTTGAATGGTTTTGAGGTCTTTATTGTGGCTGGGAACGGCATCGTATTTCCAGTAACGGCCGTGGGGAAAAATGTATTTGTGGGTGAAAACGCTGGATATATTGTTGGGAGTGCGAACTGTGATGATGTGAATAAACACTTTGCCGTTATCCTTCAGGAAAGATGCCAGCTTTTGGAAAGCCTTCGTTAAATTACCTACATGACAAAAAACTCCAATGGAGAGAATTTTATCAAATTTTGTCTCGAAGTTGGCGTCGTTCAAATCGCCTTCATATAGGGTGAATCGACCGGAACTAAGGTAGCTTTCGGGGTCTTGCATCTTCTGACGCATATACTCGCATTGGTGGTGGCTGAGGTTAATCCCCGTAAAGGTCACATTGGGGAATTTGGAAAGAATGTAATTGGGAACACAACCCCAACCGCAGCCAAAGTCTAAAATATTGTCGCCATCTTGAATCTCTAGCTTCTCAATCACATCATCAATCATCTGCATTTGCGCTTGTTCAAGGTTGGTGGCTCCTTTTTCCCACAATCCCATGCTGTATTTAGGATAAATGAGTTTTCCATCGCCTAACATCGGATTCAGCATTGCTTGAGGTAAGTCGTACTGAATCTTCATTAAATCCCGCGGCCCTTCGGCTGTGTGGTCTGTTTCTGTTAGTACCCATTCGTAGGGTGCAAGCAGGGACGGGAAATGCTTAAAAAAGACGGGCATACAGGTATCAAAAAGCGATCGCAATACTGAATCTGGGACTTCTAATCCGTTGATGTAAGACTCTGCTACTGCCATTTGCACCGTGTTAACTGCACTGACTGCGAGGCGGGTTGCTCCGTAGGCGATCGGACTTTTGGTATGGATATTTCCCACGATGGGAATGTGGTTTTCGATGTTTTGTAGGGCTGTTGATGAAGTCATGGTTATACAGGTTTAAAAGATGCTGCTATTCTATCTCACCAAAATTGGCTGGTTGTTAGAGAGTAAAAAAGCTGAAACAATTGCCAAGTAAGGTTTGCACAGCCCACCTCCCCAAAATCCTAAAAATATATGGCGGTTTAAGGGGATTTGATAACGGATTTATAGGGCTTTGGGCGATCTGAATTTTATTAAGAATTATGTCAGTCCATTTTAGATTTTAGATTTTAGATTTTAGATGAACTCCACAGCTTGAATTGGGGTATTTTCACGGTGCGAGGAAAATTTTAGTGCTCAATTATACCATTTGAGATTTTAGAATTGAGAATGAATGATGAGCTAAGAGTTGGACTATTGCCTAGAGTTGCATTCTTTTTTTAAACTGGTGTCAGTTGGGCGGTTGAGCTGACGAAACGAGAAGCAAATGCCGATCGCGACTTATAGTTAAGGAATCAGGGGATACAGAAAAAATGCCGAGAAACCGGGTTTGCATACAGATTCGCTGCAATAACAGATGTCCGCGAGATTCCTCGCTAATTAGCTAGACGCGCCACATATGCCACAGATTCACTATCTGCCGGACGATCGCACGATCGAGGTAGACGATGACGATATAATTCTCGAAGCTTCCCTGCGTGCCGAAATTCCCCACACCCACATCTGCGGCGGTAGCGCCCGGTGTTCGACTTGCCGGGTATTGATTGTCGAAGGTTTGGAATTTTGCTCTCCGCGCACTTCGCCGGAAGAAGAACTCGCTAAAAAATTGCGTTTAGAACCCGAAATTAGGCTGGCTTGTCAGACGCAGGTTGCAGGCGGCAAGGTAATTTTGCGCCGATTGGCGATCGATTCTGAAGACTTGGAATCATTTACCGACCAAATCGCCGGAAAGTCAATTTCTACTCCTGTGGGTCAAGAGAAAAAAATTGCAATTTTGTTTGCCGATATTCGAGGGTTTACTGCGTTTGCAGAATCGTTGTTGCCCTACGATGTAATTTATATTTTAAATCGCTATTTCCAAAAAATGGGTTATGTTATCAACCGCAACGGCGGGATGATTAATAATTATATGGGAGATGGTTTTATGGCGCTGTTTGGGTTGGAAAATCCCGACAAGGCGGCGGAACAAGCGGTAAGGGCTGGGGTGGAGATGCTGGAGGAACTAGAGAAACTCAATCCCTATTTTGAGACTTTATACCGTCACCAGTTGCGGATTGGGATTGGCATTCACTGCGGTTTGGTGGTTGTTGGGAATTTGGGCGCGTCGAAGAGTCAGACAGTTACGGCGATCGGAGATGCGGTGAATTTGGCCAGCCGGATCGAGGCTGCTAACAAGCAAGTGGGAACGAGTTTATTGATTTCTGAGGAGACTTATCAGGAAGTCAAGGAATTGGCGATCGTCGATAGGTGCATATTAGTTAAAATTCCGGGAAAAAGCGGCGAATATCCGCTCTATGAAGTAGTCGGGATGCCGCCGCTGCCCCTGGACATCGAGGAGATTTCAGAGGTCAAAGAAAAATCTATTTGGAAAAGTTATGTCAAAATTTTGCATGATTTGTATGCTGCGGTGTACAATTGGATTAGAAAAGTTTGGAGTCAAATCAGACAACTATAGAGCAGCTTTTGTTAGTTTGGTTATTTACTCAATAATATGAATATTCCCAAGTCAATAGTTCGCATTTTTGTAATGCTCCCCAACGGTCAAATAGGGGCACAACTGCGAGATAATATTCCAGGTATTGCCAGTCAAGGAATGCTTTCTACTTTTGGTGGTGGCGTGGACATTGGAGAAATTCCACGGCAGGCAGCAGTGCGAGAAATGGAGGAAGAAACTTGCCTCACGAGCGATGATTACACAATGGAATTTATCGCAACTTTTACTCACCAAAAAACCCAAAATGATAGAAAAATCTTACAAAGCAACCACCTTTTTTTGGCGATAGTTAGCGATGGTGATAAAATAGCAATCAAAGAAGGTGTCGGTTTGGTAGTTTTGAGAAAAGATGTAGACTTTGAAAAAGTCAACGCAGGTGAGGGTACTCAAATGGCTTGGAAATTGTTGCAGGAATATTTAAAATCACAAAGCACACACGAGCTTTTTGCCGCCAGGGGACTGAAACTTTAATAGAGAACTTCTGTACTATGTTGTCCAATACGAATTCAGAGTACGAATTATTACTACAACGGGCGATCGCGATCGCCGCTAAAGCTCATGAGGGGCAGGTTGATAAGGCAGGCAATCCCTATCTCGATCATCCGCTATTTGTGATGGAAAATGTAAATTCTCTAGAGCAAAAAATCGTAGCGGTTCTACACGATGCGGTCGAAGATTCTGAACTTACACTTGAGCAACTTAAAAGCGAAGGTTTTCCTGAAGTTATCGTATCGGCGATCGAGGCGATTACCAAAATAGAAGGAGAAGCTTATGCAGCTTATTTAGAACGTGTGATTGCCAACCCGATCGCACTGCGAGTCAAAATCGCTGATGTTACTCATAACCTCGATATTCGTCGCATCGCCAATCCCACAGAAGCAGATTTTCAACGCATTGCAAAATACAAAAAAGTCCTCAGTCAGTTGCGTGCCGCCCTAAAATAATTATTAACCGCAAATATCCGCGTTAATCAGCGTGCATCTGCGGTTAAAAAAATCCCGAAATCCTAAGCCATTACCATCCCCCCATCCACATTAAAAACCTGCCCCGTTATATAAGCCGCCGCCGCATCCGCCGCCAAAAACTTCACCATCCCGGCAACTTCCTGAACTTCCCCATATCTCCCCAGCGGAATATACTTCAAAATCTCATCAGACTTGACATCCTTAGTCATATCTGTAGTGATAAAACCCGGTGCAACTGCATTCACAGTAATCCCGCGACTCGCCAACTCCTTCGCCACAGTTTTAGTAAACCCAATTACCCCAGCTTTCGCCGCACTGTAATTAGCTTGTCCGGGATTGCCCATTTGCCCAGCAACTGAAGCAATATTAATAATTCGGCCGCTTCGCTGCTTCAGCATGATTTTACTGGCAGCTTTCGCACACAAAAATACGCCCGTTAAATTCAAATCAATCACAGCTTGCCAATCTTCCAACTTCATCCGCAGCAGCAAAGTATCGCGAGTAATACCGGCATTGTTCACCAAAATGTCAATCCGTCCCCATTTTTCCATGACATTACTGGTGAGTAAATCTACTTGGTCAGTTTTCGAGACATCTGCTGCAAGTGCCACAGCTTCTCCTCCTGCTGCGACTATTTCTGCTACGACCTCATCAGCAGCAGCACTCGAACTCGCATAGTTGACGGCGACTTTAGCGCCCTCTGCTGCTAGTGTTAAAGCAACGGCGCGGCCGATTCCCCGCGACGCACCGGTCACGACAGCAACTTGACCCCGCAATCTCTGAAAAGTCTCTGGCAATAGTTCCATAATTGTATCCTCGCAATCTACCAGAGAATTTTGCACTAAAATCGAGCCAGAACCAAAAAAATTATTTTGTCTTATGGCAGTTCAAAAACAGTTCAGCAGTTTTGATGAGTTAGTATCGGGCTCTGACTTGCCGGTGTTGGTAGATTTTTATGCTACTTGGTGCGGGCCTTGTCAGATGATGGCAGGGATTTTGGAGCAAGTCAGCGGTCAGATGAAAGACAAGCTCATGGTTGTCAAAATTGACACCGATAAGTACGAACAGTTGGCGTCGCAGTATCACATTTATGCTTTGCCGACTTTGGTGTTGTTTAAAAATGGCGCTGAGGTCGATCGCATTGAGGGAGTGCTGCAAGCGGCGCAGTTGATCGATCGAGTGCAACCTTTCTTGTAGCACGAGCCAATTATCTCACACCTCGGGTGCGTCAGCCAATATCTGATTAATTATGAATAAGATAATCTTAGTTGACGCACCCTACTTATGAAAACTCCCAGCCACGCTATTATCAATCTGGCAATTCTCGGAAAACCGCAACTGCCGCAAGCTAATCTCATTATTGTAATCGGCGGATTTTTGCCGGATATTCCGATATTTTTATTTTACTTTTGGGCGAAATACATTGCTCGCTTGCCCGCAGCTACAATTTGGTCACAAGCATATTATGAGCCTTTTGTACAAAATATTGTAGCTCTGTTTCATTCAATTCCCTTTGCGGTTATTGGTTGGCTAATTGCTTATTACTTTGGCTGGCAAAGTGTGCAAATTCTGTTTATCAGCATGATACTACACTCTCTGGGAGATTTGCCAGTCCACAATGACGACGCTCATCGGCACTTTTTTCCGTTCAGCAATTACCGTTTTATCAGTCCGTTTTCTTATTGGGATAGGAAGCACTATGGGTCAATTGTTTCTCTAGTGGAAATGTTGTTAGTGCTGAGCTCAACTTACCGCGTTTTTGGTTTTGTTAATTCTTATACTGGAAAAACTTTGTTGATTTTGGTGAATGGTTTTTACTGGGCTGGCGCGGTTTATTTTCAGGTGCGAGATTTATTTAAATTCACTTCCCCAAGATGAAACATGAACTCAAAATTAGCAATTAGGAATTAGCAATTACCATATTGTTAACTCCGCCGAATATTAAAACAACACCAATCTTGGCGCTTCCACAGAGTAGCCACAATCCAGCCGTGCTGTTCGAGAGTGTCGGCAATTGGCTTAGCTTGTTCGAGCAAAATGCCGCTGAGCACGGCCCAAGTAGTCGGTTTGCTAATTGCAGTGAACTGTGGGATTAAATCAATGATTACTTCTGCTAAAATGTTGCAGATCAAACCGTCGATCGGCTCATCGACCATTTCCTTCAAGCGATCGATACTTCCGAGCTCTGCAACCAACTGCTGAGAATTAACGCGGTTGAGTAGTCTGTTGCTAATGGTCGATCGCACTGCCAAAGGATCTGTATCCAAAGCATAAACTTTTGTAGCGCCCAACAACACTGCGCCGATCGACAAAATACCTGATCCGCAGCCGATATCAGCAACGATGCACTCTTTGTCATCAAAACCGAGACGCATTTCCAGCGACTCCAGACAAAGTTGAGTCGTAGCGTGAGCACCGGTACCGAAGGCCACACCGGGATCTAAACGCAAAATAATGCGATCGGTATCAGTCGGTAAGGGCAGCCAAGCCGGATTAATTAAAAAGCGATCGCCCACTTCTTGAGGCTGCCAGTGCTCCTTCCAAGTGCTGCCCCAGTCTTCGTCTTCAATCAAATCCCACTGCATCGCAGGTAGGGGCAAACCTGCACACAGAGCATCTTGACGCAGCCACAGAGACAGAGCGGCCAAATCCAGCAATCCTGCCTGTTCTTCGGGCAAATAAGCCGACATCAGGCAGGAATTGCTTTTGATCTCAGTAGCAGTTCCCTGACAGTTAAATCGTTCCAGACGCCAAAAGATGATATCTTCCAGCGCCGGATCGCAAAGAATTCTAATTTCCCACCAGCTATGTGCCATACAATTTTAGATTTTAGATTTTAGATTTTAGATTGGCCCAGGGGAACTGGAGACTGGGAACTGGAGAGTGAGGAAGGAGGATTGGCTAATAGAAAAATTCCCGCTTTCAGGCCAATGACCAATGACCAATTACCCATTACCAATTATCAGCCCTGGCATCCAAAATCTAAACTCCTAAATCCGTCAAAGATTTACCGTGTAAGCATCCCGAATTCCCGGAACTTTTAGGATCTCCGCCAGTATCCCTTCTGGTAGAGGGTCATCGAGGCTCAAAACCATCACCGCATCGCCTCGCACGATTTTACGGCCTACCTGCATACTGGCAATATTGACATTAAAACTGCCCAATTGGGAACCAATTTTGCCAATAATCCCCGGCATATCGCGGTGCAGGGTAAACAGCATGTGGTGAGTGGGGGAAACGTTGACGGGGAAATCGTCAACGCTGGTAATCCGAATTTCGCTTTCGCCGAGGACCGCACCTGTCACGGTGTGTTCGCCGAGAGTTCCCTTAGCCGAGAGGTGCAAGGAGCCTGTGTAGTCGCGAATCGAGGCGTCTCTGGTTTCGACGACGCGAATTCCGCGTTCTTTGGCTTCAATGCTGGCGTTGACGTAGTTAACGCGCTCTCGCAGGGCTTGGGAGAGCAGGCCTTTGAGGGCGGCGACGACTACGGGCTGGCTTTGGTTGCTGGCCAATTCGCCTTGCAGTTGGACGTTGAGGTAATCGACTCGGCCTCCGGCTAGCTGGCTGACGAGGTTGCCGAGGGTTTCGGCGAGTTGCAGGTAGGGTTTGAGTTTTTCGATCGAGTCTGGGTAAATTCCCGGTATGTTGACAGCCGATCGCGCGGGCAGCCCCAACAGTACATCGCGAATTTGTTCAGCCACGTCGATCGCCACATTCACCTGAGCTTCCGCTGTGGATGCTCCCAAGTGGGGCGTCAGCACGATGTTCTGGCCGACAGTCCGCAACGGTGAATCAGCTTCGAGGGGTTCATGTTCGTAAACGTCCAAAGCTGCGCCGGCGATCTGACCTGATTTGATGGCTTCTGCGAGGGCTGCTTCGTCGATGATGCCACCTCTGGCGCAGTTTATGATGCGGGCCGTGGGCTTCATTTTCGACAGCACTTCAGCGTTAATTAAGTGCAGGGTTTCCGGCGTTTTGGGGATGTGCAGGGTGATGTAGTCGGATTCGCGCATCAGCAGTTCTAGTTCTACCAAGCGGCAGCCCAACTGATCGGCTCTTTCGGTCGAAATGAAGGGATCGTAGGCCAGCAGTTTCATGCCCATTGCTTTGGCTGCGGCGGCGAGGTGGGAGCCGATTTTGCCCAAACCGACGATGCCGAGGGTTTTTTTGTAAACTTCTACGCCCAGAAAGCGGTTGCGTTCCCATTTACCCGCTTTGACGGATTCGTTAGCTTCCGGGATGTGGCGGGACATCGAGAGCATCATGGCGAGCGCGTGTTCGGCGGCGGCGATCGTGTTGCCTTCGGGGGAATTGACGACTACAATTCCTTTGCGGGTAGCGGCGGGTACATCGACATTATCTACGCCGACGCCGGCTCTGCCGATGATTTTAAGTGAATTCCCCGCTTCAATGATTTCTTTGGTAACTTGGGTGCCAGAACGGATCATCAAAGCGTCGTAATCTGGAATAATTTTTACCAGTTGTTCGGCTGAGAGTCCTGTGTTTACGTCAACTTGCGCGACTTGGGAGAGGATGTCAATTCCGGCTTGGTCGATCGGATCGGATACTAGAACTTTAGGCATAGCAAGCAATTGAGTGCAATAGTAAAAATAGACCGAGCGTTGGCGAGCTCAAAGTGAGACTTATGACTTAGAGCAGTATCTAACAGCTCAGCTCAAGCTTGCCTTTGTGCAGTTTGAATTGTATCTGTATTCGGTCAAGGTCGGCCGTTTTTTGCATGAAATATTTTAGCTTTGCGGGCGATCGGACTCTCTGACCGTCTCAAAATCCCGCAAGTGCTTAGCTAGTATGTCTTTTCAATCTATAATAGACTTTGGCTATTCCAGCCTAACTATCAGGAATTATTGTCAATGAACTATCTTATCGCCGTACTGCCCGATCGAATTCAAGCCGAAGCTGCCTACTGTGCTCTGGAAAAAGAAGGCTTGCCTATGAAGCAAGTGAGTATTTTGGGCCGGGGCTACAAAACTGCTGATGAATTTGGCTTGATCGACCCGAACCAGCAAGCGAAGAAACAAGCTAAACTCATGGCTATTTGGCTGATTCCCTTTGGCTTTATTGCTGGGGTTACTTTCAGCTTGATTACTGAGTTGAAGACTTTTGCCTGGGCGGGGGAAATTGGCGATCACGCGATCGGTGGTGTACTCGGTGCGATCGCCGCTGCAATGGGCAGTGTGTTTGTTGGAGGCGCGGGCGGTATGGCTTTTGGTAGCGGCGATGCTTTGCCCTACCGCAACCGTTTAAATGCCGGTAAATTTTTGATTGCGGTTAAGGGTACTGATGATTTGACTGGGAAAGCTGCGAAGATTTTGCAGCAGTTTAAACCAGAAAATATCCAAGGTTATACAGAGACTTAGTTATTTGTTTGTTAACAGTTGACGGTTAACTGTTAACTGTTGACATTCAACTAGTGTAATATTTGGAGGCAGTTATGGAATTACAAACTATCCCCCTACATTCTCCCCTAGAATTAACGATCGAATTAACTGATGAGCAGTTTTTTCAGTTGTGTATAGACAACCGGGATTTAAGATTTGAGCGCACTGCTAGTGGAGGATTGATTATTATGCCACCTACAGGTAGCGAGACGGGTAATTTCAACATTGACTTATCGTATCAACTTCAATCTTGGAGCAGACAAAATAAGCATTTGGGAATTGCTTTTGACTCTTCAACTGGATTTAAACTGCCCGACGGTACTGATATTTCTCCGGATGCTGCTTGGATTCGGCGCGACAGGTGGGATGCTTTAACTGCGGAAGAAAAAAAGAAATTTGCGCCGATTTGTCCCGATTTTGTGGTGGAATTGCGATCGACCACCGACTCCCTAGAAAAATTGCGGGCTAAAATGAAAGTGTATGTGAAAAATGGAGCAAGGTTGGGATGGTTGATCGATCGCAAAAATAGAAAAGTAGAAATCTCCCGTCAAGGTAGAGAAGTAGAAATTTTAGATGAACCTGCAACTCTGTCAGGTGAAGATGTACTACCCGGTTTTGTTTTGGATTTAACTGATATTTTCTAAATTTTTGACACTCCTCGGCTTGAAAGCGCGAGGATTCTTGGATCAATCAGTCGATTTGCTCGTTGATGCTGCCACCAGCGAGTAGAGATCAGTCTGTCCCCAAGCGTTAATTTCGGCGTGCCCCGCCGTATTTAAATTAATTCCTGCTTGCTTCAACCCGTTAGCCAAAATGTTGCGACCGGCATTATGATCTCGATCCAATGTCGTACCGCAACCGCAAATATGGGTGCGAGTTGAAAGTGTTTTCTTAACGAGATTGCCACAGTTTGAACAGTGTTGAGATGTGTATTGAGGTGCAACAGCAATCACTGTTTTATCATACACTTTTCCCAAATACTCCAACCATTGAGCAAACAGTGACCATGCTGCATCGTTAATTGATTTAGCAAGCTTATGGTTTTTCACCATGTTCCGCACCTGAAGATCTTCGTGGGCTAGAAAATCGCTAGATTTTACTACGCACAACGCCGTCTTGATGGCGAAGTCTTTACGCTGCCGACTGACCTTCAGGTGTTTTCTTCCTAACTTATTAATCGCTTTTTTACGATTACTAGAGCCTTTTTTCTTTCGAGAAACTCGTTTCTGCAATCTCTTCAAAGCTTTTTCACTCTTGCGGAGATATCGAGGGTTGGCAACCGTCTCACCATCACTATCAGTATAGAAATGGTTCAATCCCACATCTATCCCAATAGCTTTACCAGTGAAAATATGCTCCTCTTTCCGATCCACGTTGATGCAGAATTGGGCGTAGTACCCGTCGGCACGGCGCACGACTCTAATTCGTTTTATCTCGTCAGGCGCATAGAAATGCAAATCCCGATTGCCAATCAACTTAAACTTCCCAGCAGCAAAGCCGTCTTTAAATGTTAGACACTTTTTGTCGGCAGACAGCGACCAACCTGAAGTTTTATATTCTACCGACCGAGTATGCTTCTTGAACTGCGGGTAGCCTTTTTTGCCTGGAACCTTCGCTTTGCAATTAGCAAAGAAACGCTGGATAGCAAAAATGGCGCGTTCCGCCGAAGCCTGACGCGCCATCGAATTAAGCTTACCTGCCCATTCAAACTCTTTTGCCATAACGGCGCATTGTTTGTAGAGGTCAACTAGCTTAACTCCTTGATTTTCTGTCCAATATTTAAGAGTTTTATTTCGGACAAATTGAGCTGTTCTGATCGTCTCGTCGATGATCCGATATTGCTGCGCTTTGCCTTTCAATTTAAACTCTAGTGTTATCATTCAAATATCTTACCGTATTACGAAACACTATGTTTACAAAATACGTATATTTAATCATTTTTTACATTTATAGAAACTAAATCCGTCCTATAAGGACGGGGCTTTGTGCGATTCGTTGTGTGGTGAATCACGGTATCCAGTCCGTAAATAACCACACCAACCAAATCC